>CAXUIA010000058.1:0-11018 GCA_964250835.1 uncultured Acetobacteraceae bacterium
CGACGAGGCGGGCAGGATCATCCCGCAGGTCTACCGCGGACGAACCTGAGCTGACCGGCACGAAGAGATGGTCAAGTTTGCAATTGCAGGCGGCATTGCGCAGGCTCGCCGATCGCATGACGTCAACGGCGGGCGCGGCCGGATCCACGCCAACATACTTTGGGAGATGGGCGCGGCGGAGCGTGTCATCACAGGTGTGTTGGAGGGTGCTAAGGGTCTGGTACACGGCCTGACCTGCGGTGCTGGTATGCCCTACCGGCTGTCGGAAATCGCTGCACGATTCGGCATTCATTATTACCCGATCATTTCGTCCGCTCGCGCCTTTAATGCTCTGTGGCGCCGCGCCTACCATAAAGCTGCAGGCCTTCTTGGGGGCGTAGTCTACGAGGACCCGTGGCTTGCTGGTGGCCACAACGGGATTTCTAACAGCGATGATCCGCGTCGCCCGGAGGCGCCATTTCCGCGTGTGCTGGAGCTACGCCGGCTGATGCGTGAGTTCGGCCTGGGTGAGCGGCCGATCATTATGGCCGGCGGGGTCTGGTGGTTGGAAGACTGGGAGGATTGGATCGACAATCCAGATCTTGGCCCGATCGCGTTTCAGTTCGGCACGCGACCACTTTTGACGCGCGAAAGCCCCATCTCCGATGCTTGGAAACAGCGCCTCATGACGCTGTCACCTCACGATGTTCTGCTGCAGCGTTTTAGCCCAACCGGTTTTTACTCGAGTGCGGTCCGGAATGGGTTTCTGGCTGACCTGGTCGGAAGATCTGAACGGCAGGTTGCCTATGTGACGGAATCAGTTGGCGAACACGTTGCCGAATTCAAAATCGGTCCGCGAGGGCGCCACGTGTACTTGGCACCGGCAGATCTGGCCAGAGTGCGTCAGTGGGAGACGGCAGGCTTTACAGAGGCGCTACGGACGCCTGACACTACGCTTGTCTTTGTCTCGCCCGACAAAGCAGCCGAAATCAGGGCCGACCAGATCGCCTGCATGGGATGTCTGTCTGAGTGCAGATTCTCGAATTGGAGCGAGCGAGGAGACGGCAACAGCAGCGGTCGAAAAACCGATCCGAGAAGCTTTTGTATTCAGAAGACGCTTCAAGATGTCGCGCACGATCTTGATGACCCGCAGGCTCCCGAACGGAACCTAATGTTTGCGGGAAAGATCGCCCATCGTTTCTCGACGGACCCATTCTACTCAAACAACTTTATTCCGACGGTTCGTCAGCTTGTCGACCGGATCATTTCAGGTCGCTGACGCGCTTCCTTGGATATGCTTGAGGCGAGTCGGAAGGCGACCTCTCCAACCTTAGCAGAGAACGGCGTTGTCATGCCAACGACCGTCTCGGCACCTCCGAGGTAAAGAAAGCCGTCGGCCGGCATCTGAGATGCCAGACGCGTCAACACTTGGACCTTTGTTTGTTGGTCAAAGTAGATGAGAACGTTGCGGCAGAAGATGATGTCAAACTTGCCGAGGCGTGTCGGATCGCTCATCAAGTTCCATTCCTTGAATGAGACAAGATCGCGAAGCTGTTTCTTTACGCGCCACGACTTGTCTTCGCGATCGAAGTGCTTGACCAGCATCTGGACAGGCAGTCCCCGTTGAACTTCGAAATGCGTATAGAGCCCGTTGTTGGCGCGTTCGACCTGTTCCCGAGAAAGGTCTGTGCCGACGAGTTCGACCGGCCGACCGGCAAGCTCCTTCATGTCGGCGATAACCATAGCGATTGAGTAAGCTTCCTGGCCACTGGAGCTTGCGGCTGACCAGATTCGGAGCGGCTGGTGCGCAGGCCGCGCCGCGTGCAAAGCAGGGAGCGCGACAGTCCTCAGGTGAGTGAAAGGCTTTTCGTCACGAAAAAAGAAGGTCTCGTTTGTCGTCATGGCCTCGATGACGTCTGCGGCTAGGGCATCTGTCTTGGAGCTCCGTGACAAGAGTTGAACGGCAAGGTCATTCATGTTCAACATGTTATGACGTTGCAATACCGGATTTAACCGGCTCTCAAGGAGGTATAGTTTGCTTTCCGTTAGCACGATCCCGGCGCGTGTATGAAGAAACGTGGCTATGATCTCGAACGTGCTTTGCGTGATTGCAGATGCCGATAGCGGTCCTGTCATGATCGAACAAACTCGTGCACAGCAGCTGGCAATTGGGCGAGCGGGAGCACGGATCGGCATAATCCTGCGTTCGCTATGGCACCCGGCATGCCCCAAACCACGCTACTGTCTTCGTCCTGTGCGATGGCCGCTCCGCCTGCGTTCACGATGGCCTGGGTTCCGGCCAGACCATCACGACCCATCCCGGTCAGCATGAGGACGACCGTCGTGCCGCCGCAAATGGCGGCTGCGCTTCGGAGCATGACGTCAACGGATGGTCTGCAATAGTTTTCAGGAGGAGCGTCAGAAAGAGCAGCGATAAGGGCACCCGTGGAACCTTTGAGGGTGAGATGCCGCCCCCCCGGCGCGATGACGACGTGGTCTGGTCTGAGCGGCTCCCCGTCAACAGCTTCCTTGCAAGTGACCCCGCCTAGCCTTGTGATTTGATCTGCAAGCAGTGGCACAAAGCTTGCCGGCATGTGTTGGGTTAAGATGATCGGTACGCCAAGCTTTGGCCCGAGTGCCTTGAAAAAGGTAAACAACGCTTGTGGACCGCCTGTTGAGCTACCGATCGCCAGCAGTGTCGGACGATTTGCAGAACGTTTTGATACGCTTTGCTTCGCGGCAGCGATCGGCGCCGCCGCAACAATGTTGTGGGATTTTTGCTCGCGCTGACGGAGCCGCCCGAGACCACGAACTTTTAAGACCAGTTCCAGTCGGAAATCTTCGTCGCGGAAGGTGCCAACCGTGCTCGGTTTTGGAATGTAGTCTGCCGCACCAAGCGCGAGCGCCTCAAGTGTGATGCTGGCGCCACGCAGCGTAAGGGTCGACGCCATGATGATGCGGATTGATGGATCGAGACTAAGGAGGATCGGAAGTGCAGCCATCCCGTCCAATACGGGCATTTCTATGTCGAGAATGAGCACATCGATTGGATTGGTCTGCAAGTTTGACCGAACGGCCTCAATTGCGGACTGCCCATCACGAACGCTCGCCACGATCTCAAGGTCTGGCTCCCCGCGAAGCATCCGACCTATCGCCCCCCGAATGACCAGAGAGTCATCGCATACGAGTAGGCGGATTTTACCTGTTCGTGTGGCCATGGGCGCCGCTGGCGCGACCGGTAGGATGGCGGAGTTCATATTAGACCAAGCTGCGAGAACTTGCCCAGTAGGATCTCATCGTCAAAGGGCTTCATAACGTATTCCTGAGCGCCGCTTTCGAGTGCACGCACGATAAAATCGATCTCGCTTTCGGTCGTGCAAAGGATAACAATCGGATTGTCAGGTCCAAACTCGGCGCGTAAAGCATCGAGAAAGTCAATGCCGTTCATCACAGGCATGTTCCAGTCTAGAACGACGCAGTCGGGCATCTCCTTTCGACAAGCTATCAGAGCTTCCTGGCCATTCGTCGCTTCCGACACTCGCAAGCCCGCACTCTCGACAATCGACCTCGCGATGCGGCGAATGACACGGCTGTCATCGACGACGAGGCAGTGGCGCGTCATTGTCTGCTGGTTCATAAGGGTTCTCAATGCGCCATAGCGGTGAGGGCGAGCAGAGGCTCTAGGTCAAGTAGCGCCAGCAGACCCTCGTCCAATTTGTAGACGTAACTGGAGAAGCGTGCCCAGGCGGGCGGGAGACCGATGGGCTTGGATCGACGACGCGAGATCGGCAGCGTTACGACCTCACTCACCTGATCGACGAGGAGCGCATACAGTGTGGCTCCATGCTCGACGACGATTGCGACGCGATTGCTACCGTTCGAGGCTGTTCGGTCGGCACTCGCGTTCAGGCGACGTCGAAGGTCGATTGCTGTGACGATGCGGCCGCGGAGGTTAAGATTGCCTGCCACCTCAAAGGGCGCCAACGGAACGCAGCTTAGCTCAAAGCGATCAAGTATGTCTCGGACGCTTGAGACTGGGAGGCCGCAGAGTTGCCCGTCGAGCGTGAACAAGACGGTGTTGTCTCCAGGTCCCCCTGATGACGCCGCTGCCGATGTTGCCGTCAGCACATCGTGAACGGCTCCCGGACCGATGGTCGTGCTCATGTCCTCGTTCCCTTGCTGACGTCTAAGCCGCCGTACGCGCACGGTTGGGCACGGTTGTGATCCCGATACTCGGCGTGCTTACTTGTGCAAGCCACCAGGTGTGGTCAATCACTTCCGTCGCCCTGCCATTAATGACAGCCGTTCCGATAATTCCCTGTTGAGCACCGCCGAGCTCGATATCCAATTCGCTCTCAACGATGTCGACAATTCCGCTGACCATGAGGCCCACTCGGCGAGAACCGTTCTCAAAGACCAGCACCGACTGATTTCCTTCGGTGGCAGATTTGGTGACCGAGACGAGCGGCATGAGTTGACCCCGATACTGGATCATTTTCACACCTCCACAGCGTTCTATGGATGAACTTGGAAAGATTTCCATGCGCGCGACCACGTCGAGAGCAACAGCCTTGATTTCATCATCAGCCCGGAACAGCAGGACCGGCATCCGCTGATCGTTGGTGGATACGGTTGTTGCGGTGTCAGACATATGTGAGGTTCCGCTGAACCCAATCGCACGCGCGATGCCGCTAGGATCAAGAATCATAGTAACTGAGCCGTCTCCTAGGATCGTGTTGCCACCAAAGATCGTTAGATGACGTAGGAGCGGTGCTACGGGTTTGACAACGATCTCTTCGGTGTCGAACACCTCGTCAACAATAATGCCGAACATGGCTCCACCCGCCTGCATGACGGCGACGATATGGTCGGCATCCGGTTTCCTGCGGATTGGTAGTTCCAGAAGGGAGGACAGATCAACGAGCGGAAGCAACTTGTCGCGCAGGCGCAGGACCTCTGCCCCGCCGATACGCCCAATTTCGATAGCGCCTCCAGCGGCGTGAGCGCCGACCCGGACCAACTCAACAACGCCGAGCTGAGGCACAACGAAGCGCTGCCCACCGGCCGCGACGATGAGGCCTGGCACGATGGCCAGCGTCAGCGGGATCCGGATCGTAAGTGTCGTGCCTCGACCCGAGACACTTCGCAGCTCGACGGTGCCGCTGATCCGTTCGATGTTGGTCTTGACGACGTCCATCCCGACGCCGCGCCCTGATACTGAAGTGATTGCGGCGGCCGTGGAAAAGCCAGGCATAAAGATGAAGCGCTGGATCTGCGCCTCGGACATACCGGCAATCTCCTGTTCAGTGGCGAGATTTTGCGAAATGACCTTTGCCTTTATGCGAACGATGTCCAGTCCGCGACCATCGTCGGAGATCTCGATGATGACATGCCCGCCCTCATGGAAGGCCTTGAGCGTGATGCGTCCGATCGGGTTTTTGCCCGCCTTGATCCTCGCCTCGCTTGACTCCAACCCATGATCAGCTGCGTTGCGCACAATATGTGTTAGTGGATCGCGGATCTGCTCAAGCACCTGACGGTCGAGTTCAGTCTCGGCTCCTTGCATGTCGAGCTCGATCTGCTTGCCGAGATCGTGCTGCAGGTCGCGTATAAGCCGGGGTAGTTTGTTCCAGGCGTGACCGATGGGCTGCATCCGCGTCTTCATCACGTTGTCTTGAAGTTCGGACGTCAGCCTCGATAGTCGCTGTAGAGCGACGACGAAAGGACTGTTGGCTTGAGTGCGCGATAGCTGAAGAAGCTGGTTACGCGTGAGGACCAACTCACCCACGAGGGTCATTAGACCCTCGAGGGTCTCTACTCCGACCCGGATCGTTTGCGTTGTGAACTGCTCACTGGAGCCAGTCTGGGCTTGAACCAACGCCTCGACGGGCGCATCCGCGGTCACCGCGACGTTCTCGGCGAATATGGCCGGGCCTGGCGGCCCGGAGACTTGAAACTCAATTGGCAACACACCCGGTTCGGACGGCTCGACCGGAGCCACCGCCGTCGCTGGCGGGACCGGAGCCGTTTGCGCCTGAGTGGGGAGGTGACCTTCCGCAATCAGTTCCAGCGCTGTGATAAGCGGCAGATCGTCGCCGTCAGGTTCACGACCGGTCTGGCCGAGCATATTAACGATCATCTTGATACGGTCGAGCGCCGCCAAGACATGGTCGATGATGACGGAAGAGGCCTTGAGCTTACCGTCGCGCAATCGTCCCAGAACATCCTCGGCTGCGTGAGCCACACGCTCTAGACGTGGCAGGCCGAGAAAGCCGCAAGTCCCTTTTATGGTGTGCACATGTCGGAAGATGAGTGACAAGGTTTGCTTGTCCTCTGGCTGCCGTTCGAGTTCGACAACCGCGTTGTCGAGATCGGGAAGCCCCTCGTTTACTTCGGTCAAGAAGTCTGTGAGCAGATCGTCCAAAGTTACCGCTCCCTCGAATGAAGCACAGCCTACCCGAGCAACACTGACGAAGGGTTAAGGCAGACACGCTTTGGCGAAGGCTTCAAATGCGCGGGAACGATGGCTAAATGCGCCTTTCTCCTCGGCGGTCATTTCGGCGAACGTTTGCCTCTCGCCGTCCGGGACGAAGATTGGATCGTAGCCAAAGCCGAGCTGACCTCTGGGTGGCCACGTCCAGTAGCCCGTAACCTCTGCCTCGAAGCTGGCCAGTTCGCCAGTTGGCCACGCGACTGCCAGCGAGCACACGAAGGACGCCCGCCGATCGGGATTGTGGACGGCTCGCGCGTGGATCGCCTGCATGGCCTGAGGATATCCGCCTAGCTGCGCAGCCCAGCGCGCAGAGCAAAGACCAGGCGCTCCACTAAGGGCTGCGACGCAAAACCCGCTGTCGTCTGCTAGTGCGGCCAGAAAGACTGCTTGCGCGGCCTCTCGGGCCTTCGCGCGAGCGTTTTCTCGGAAGCTGTCTGCTTTCTCTTCGATTGCAGCGTGTCCGAGGATCGCAGAATCTGTCACCATCAGTCCAGCACGCTCGAGCAGTGGACGCAGTTCAGCGATTTTGCCGCGATTGTGCGTGGCGACAACCACACGGTCACCTTGAGAAAAGCGTCGCGTGCTCAAGCGGCGTCGATGGCCTCACGCTGGCGGAGGAACAGCGTGTCGGTGCCGCGACGCGCGAGCGCCAGAAGGGAGGTGAGCTGCTGCTCGGTGAAGGGCGCCCGTTCGGCGGTTGCCTGTGTCTCGACAATGCCGCCATCAGAAGTGAGGACGAAGTTGGCGTCGGCGTCAGCATTGCTGTCTTCCTCGTAGTCGAGGTCCAGCAAAGCTTCCCCGTTGCAAAGGCCGCATGATACCGCAGCGACTTCTCCGGTGAGCGGGGTCGATGACAGAAGTCCGGCGGCAACCCTGCGGCGTAACGCGAGGGCGAGCGCCACGTACCCGCCGGTTATCGACGCACAGCGTGTGCCGCCATCAGCATTAAGCACATCGCAGTCGACCGTCACCGTAAGCTCCCCAAGCGCCACACGGTCCGTGACAGCACGCAGCGAACGACCGATCAGCCGTTGAATTTCCTGCGTTCGTCCGGATTGTTTGCCGCGTGCGGCCTCACGCTCGCCGCGCGTATGTGTCGCACGCGGCAGCATCCCATATTCAGCCGTCACCCAGCCTTGTCCCGAGTTGCGAAGAAAGCCCGGCACTTTGGTTTCTATGCTGGCCGCACAGAGAACCTCGGTCCTACCCATCCGGATGAGGCACGAGCCCTCCGCATGATGAGCGAAACCGGGCTCTATCGAGACCCGCCGTAGAGCGTCCGCAGCCTGCTGCCCTTTGCGCATGTTCTCGATCCCTTCGTCCGGGAGACGCCATACGACTTCCAGGCGTTCCGCTCCATGGGTTGCAGTTGACCTGGTCTCCGGGCCGCACCATCGTGTCCTTGCACATGCACGAGCCACCTATCCCCCGACCCGCATCCGTGTCTGGGCTTGACGAGCGGTCGGCTGCAATCCTGCGCGAGATTGTTGAGCAGTACGTTGAGACCGGAGATCCGGTTGGCAGTCGGACGCTTTCGAGGAGACTTCCGCAGCCTCTGTCTCCGGCGACAATCCGTAATGTCATGGCTGACCTCACCGACGCAGGGCTACTGTTCTCACCGCATACCTCGGCAGGCCGTCTGCCGACCGAGAAAGGACTTCGGCTGTTTGTCGATGGTTTGCTCCAGTTTGGCCAGCTGACTGAGGAGGAGCAGGCGGTCATTTCGCGCTCGCTCGAGGCTCGCGGTCGTTCTCTTGAAGACACGCTTTCGGATGCGTCGTCGATGCTTTCGGGCCTGTCCGCGGCTGCCGGCCTGGTGCTGGCTCCGAAGTCGGAGGGAGCAATCAAGCACATCGAATTCGTGGCCCTCGGCTCCGGACGGGCACTGGTGATCCTGGTCGGGGCGGACGGGTTGGTCGAAAATCGGGTTATTGAGACGCCGCTTGGCTTGCCGCCCTCGGCTTTGGTCGAAGCGGCCAACTACCTCAACGCGAACGTGCAGAGCAGGCCGCTTTCCGACCTGCGTCGTCTGGTGGCAGAGGACATGGCGGCCAACAGGACGGCGCTCGACGCGTTGGCGAGCTCTGTGGTTGAAAGCGGGCTCGCGACCTGGACAGAAACCGGACGAGGTGGCTCGCTTATCGTGCGCGGGCAGGGACGGCTGCTTGCGGACGTGACGGAGGTCGAGCGTCTATCGACAATTCGACTGCTGTTCGATCGGTTGGAGACGCAGGAGACGATGCTACGCCTGCTGGACCTTGCCGAGCAATCGGATGGCGTGCGGATTTTCATCGGTGCGGAGAGCGGACTGTTTGGGATTGCTGGCATGTCGATGGTCGTTGCACCGACGCGAAGCCGCACGAGCAATCGGATCGTTGGCGCAATCGGGGTGATTGGGCCGACACGCCTAAATTATGGGCGGATCATTCCGGTCGTGGACTACACGGCACGCGTGATCAGCTCCCTTCTTGGTTGAGCGGCCGCGCCTCGTCGACGAGCATGACCGGCACGCCATCACGGACTGGATAAGCCAATCCGGCCTTCCGGCTGATCAGCTCGCCGGCGGCACTGTCATAGATGAGCGTTTCGCGCGTAAGCGGGCACACCAGCATGGAGAGAAGCCGGGGGTCGAGAGCTTCAGCTGGCACGGCCCTGCCCCTCATCGTTGGAGGAGTGGCTGCCGATTTCAAGTAGCGCGTGCAGATCTTGAGCCCGTTGAACCTCATCGGGCGCCTCGAGAAGCATCTGCTTCTCGATGTCGCTGAATGGGCAGACCATGCACAAGGTGATCACCAAAGTATCGTCGTCCATCTGGGTGACTGCGTCCCAGTTCGCGTCGAGGCCGCGCCGACTGAAATAGCGGCGAAGCGACCTGATCAGGGCCTCGCGGTCGATGGATGGTGCGAGGATCGGCCCGAGATCGAGTTCGAAGCCCGTGAAGTCGGCGCTGACCGAGCGGAAGCCACGATAGAGCGGTTGCTCCTCGACAACGTTGAAGCGCGCCAGACCCACAAGAGTGACAAGGTAGCAGCCGTCCTCGGTCTCGGCGAACGAACTGACCCGTCCAAGACAACCGATCCGGTGCAGCCCGCCACTCTCGTTAGCCGGTGTGTCGCCATGTCGCGAAAGTGGCTGGATCATGCCGAACATCCGTCCGGCAATCAAAGCCTCATCGACGAGATTGAGATAGCGTGGTTCAAAGATATTAAGCGGCAGGCGGCCTCGCGGCAGCAGAAGCGCACGCGACAGCGGGAATACAGGGAACACGTGCGGCAGAGAGCCAATCATCGTAGCGCGCGGAGCGTCTTCTCGACGATCTTCCGGCCAAACGGCGCGTCGTGAGGCCATGGCGCGGGCGGCTATCGCAACGCTGCTCAACTGAACAGAAGTGAGGAAAGGCGGCGGCGGGAGGCAAGAGTAACTGCGTCGTCGTTTCCCCAGGCTTCGAAAAATCTGATCAGTTGTAAGCGAGCCGCGCCCTCATTCCAGCTCCGATCTCGCCGGATGATTTCCAGGAGCGCATCGGCGGCCTCCTGGCGTCCGCCAGTCGCATTGAGCGCGGTCGCGAGTTCGTAACGCGCCTCATGGTCGTCGGCGTCGGCCGCAAGGCGAGATCTCAGCGATGCAAGGCCGGATGCTGCGCGCCGACCCTCCAAAGCCAACATGATCGCCGACCGTGCACCCGCAAGTTCTGCGTGCTCACGTATCTTCGTCGGCGCACGGTCGAGAGCTGCTGAAGCCTCGTCCTCATCTCCTGAAGCCAAGAGAGCTCGCGCTAAACCACCCCAGGCAAGCGCGTTCTCGGGCTCCTGTTCGATGACCTGTGCGAAGATTTCTGCCGCTTGCTCAGCCTGTCCGCCTTCCAGCAACGCACGTGCTTGAGCAACGAGCTCGTCAACGGGCATCGCACCGCCGGCGAGCTTCAGCAAAGCCTCCACGAAACGCTTAATCTCGGACTCTGAGAGCGCGCCTTGAAACAGGTCCGCGATCTGACCCTGCCAAAACGCGGCGACCGTGGGAATTGATTGCACGGGTAGTCCCAGCTGACCGAGCTGACTGACCAGAGCGCGATTGGCGTCGACGTCGATCTTGACCAGCCGCAGGCGGCCGCCCGCGGCTCTGACGACGCGCTCGAGCGCTGGCGTGAGCTGTTTGCACGGACCACACCAGGTCGCCCAGAAATCGACGAGGACCGGAACTTCACGCGACGCTTCGATGACGTCCTGCATGAAGGTGGTCTGGTCACCATCAAAGATGAAGGCCTCGGATGATGCCTGAACCGCCTCGCTGCGGTTCGACGCCGGACGAGCCGCTTTCTTCTGGCCTAGGATCAAGTCCATGGTAGCGTCCTGGAGGATAGATTGATGCCGAACGCCGGCGTCTGCGAGCATAGCGGGATTTGGGTCTTACGCGAGGGCTGGCAAGGAGACTGCTTCGGTGAGCGCCACCTCTTGCCAGAGTCGCCGCTGACGCGTAAGGACCGACTTGCACGCGGGCGTAGCTCAGGGGTAGAGCACAACCATGCCAAGGTTGGGGTGGAGGGGTG
>CAXUIA010000059.1:0-5461 GCA_964250835.1 uncultured Acetobacteraceae bacterium
GATCGTGAACAACAACGCAATCATCATGATTGAGATCGCGCTGCATGCCGAGCGCCACGAGGGAATGAGCGCGCGCGACGCCATCGAGCGCGCAGCGCTGCTTCGGTTCCGTCCGATCCTGATGACGACGCTTGCCGCGATGCTCGCGGCTCTGCCGCTGATGCTCGGAACGGGGACGGGATCGGAACTGCGCCGGCCATTGGGGCTGGCGATCGTGGGCGGGCTCGCCGTCAGCCAGTTGCTGACGATCTTCACGACGCCGGTGATCTATCTCGCCTTTGATCGTGTCGGACGCGCCGTGTCGCGCCGACTGGGCGGCCGGCCGGCTGCTGGTGACGGCAAGGTTCGCGCTTGAACATTTCGGCACCGTTCATCGCTCGGCCTGTCGCGACCACGCTGCTTGGTTTGGCACTGGTCGTTTCGGGCATGTTCGCCTTTGTGCAACTGCCGATCGCGCCGTTGCCGTCGGTCGATTTCCCAACCATACAGGTGCAGGCGCAGGATCCGGGCGCCAGCCCCGACATCGTGGCCACCACGGTCGCCGAACCGCTCGAGCGGCATCTGGGCGCGATCGCCGACGTCAACGAAATCACCTCGCAGAGCGCGCTCGGCATTACTCGGATCACGCTGCAGTTCGACCTGTCGCGCAACATCGATGGTGCGGCGCGCGACGTCCAGGCGGCGATCCAGGCGGCGCGCGCGGACCTGCCGACGTCGCTGCGCAGCAATCCGACCTATCACAAGTTCAACCCGGCCGGCTCGCCCATCATGGTGCTGGCGCTGACGTCGAAGACCAAGACAGCCGCCCAGCTTTATGACTCGGCGCAGAATGTCGTCAGCCAGCGCCTGTCGCAGGTGTCCGGCGTGGGATTTGCCGACATCGGCGGCAGCGCTCTGCCTTCAGTGCGGGTGGAGATCAACCCGCAGCCGCTTTTCCAGGACGGCATCAGCCTCGAAGTGGTGCGCGCGGCGATCGCGTCCGCCAATGCCGATACGCCCAAAGGCATCATCGACGACGGTTCTCAGCGCTACCAGCTTTACACGAACGATATCGCGAGCAAGGCCGCCGACTACCGGTCGCTGATCATCGCCTACAAGAACGGAGCCCCGGTCAGATTGTCCGACGTGGCTGACGTCGTGGACAGCACCGAAGATCTGCGCCAAGCCGGCATGCTCGGCGGCGAGCCTGCAGTCGTGCTCATCATCTTTCCTACGCCGGGCGCAAACATCGTCAAGACGACTGATCAGATCCAGGCGCAGCTACCCGATCTGCGCGCGCTGCTGCCTGCCGACGAGACACTGACGGTCGCCGCCAACCGGTCAATCGCGATCCGCGCCTCGCTCGCCGACACCGAGCGCACTCTGGTCATTGCAATCGTGCTCGTCACGATTGTGACGTTTCTGTTTTTGCGCAATTGGCGAGCGACGATCATCCCGTCGATTGTGGTTCCGGCGTCCATCATTGGGACGTTTGGGCCGATGTATCTGTGCGGGTTCTCGCTCGACAATCTGTCGCTGATGGCGCTGACGGTCGCCACCGGCTTCGTTGTCGATGACGCCATCGTGGTGATCGAGAACATCTCGCGGCACATGGAAAACGGGATGGGGCGGCTGGAAGCGTCCCTGCTCGGATCGCGTGAGGTCGGTTTTACCGTGCTGTCGATTACCGTCTCGTTGATCGCGGTCTTTATCCCAATCTTGCTGCTCGGCGGCATCGTAGGACGCCTTTTCCGCGAGTTCGCGGTCACGCTCTCGATGACGATCGTCATTTCGATGGTGCTGGCACTCACTCTGACGCCGATGATGTGCTCACGCTTTCTCAAGGCGCCGCGTCACGCGAGCGATCCGGGACCGCGACCTAATCTCATCGTGCGCGCATCCGAAGCGGTGCTGTCGTGGATGCTGCACAGTTATGAAAGAAGCCTTGGCTGGGCCCTAGGACGGCCAGCTTTGCTGCTTGCAAGCCTGGTCGGGGCCGTCGTGCTGACGATCTACCTTTTCATGGCAGTTCCTAAGGGGTTTTTCCCCAATCAAGACACCGGTCTTATGATCGGGACCATGCAGGGCGACCAAACCATCAGCTTTCAGAACATGAGCCGAAAGCTGGCGCGCATTCAACGGATCATCAACAGTGATCCGGCAGTCAAGACGGTGATTGGGTTTACCGGCGGACGCGGGACGAACCAGGGTCAGATTTTCGTCCAGCTCAAGCCATTGTCGCAGCGCATCTCAGTCACCGGGGTGATCGCCCGCCTGCGACCGGAGCTCGCACGGGTCGTTGGTGTGCGCACGTTTCTGTTCGGTGCGGAGGATGTTCGTGCCGGTGGCCGCCAGACCAGCGGCGCCTATCAATACACGCTGGAGGCGGACAACTCGCAGACGCTGTATCAATGGGCGCCGAAGCTCGTGGCCGCGCTGCAGAGGCGACCGGAGCTGGCCGACGTGAACTCCGATCAGCAGCAGGGCGGTCTCGAAACCGATGTCGGCATTGACCGCGACACGGCGGCACGCCTCGGGCTCACGCCGGCGGCGATCGACGACACGCTATACGACGCCTACGGCCAGCGGCTGGTCTCCACCATCTACAAGCCGCTCGCGCAATACTATGTCGTGATGGAAGTGGCGCCACGCTATTGGCAGAACACCGACACGCTCAATCAGATTTGGATCAGCACGTCGCCAGTCACCACCTCAGGGACTGGAACGACGCAGACGATCGTCACCGGGTCGCCGACTGCACTTGGCACCACCACCACGACAAACGCGGTCAGCGAGGGCCAGGCCACCAGCAGCACGTCCGCGTCGAACTCGACATCGTCGCAGACGGCGGCCCAGCAGGCCGAAACCAATGCTATCATCAACTCCCTCGCCGTGAGCTCGAAGGCAAGCTCGGCATCGGCAAGCCCGTCGGTTGCCACCACGACCTCGACGATGGTGCCGCTGAGTGCCGTCACGCGCCTGACCACGGGGTTCACGCCGCTCGCCGTCAATCACCAGAGCGAGTTCGTGGCGACCACGATTTCGTTCAATCTTCCGGCCGGCAGGTCGCTCGGCGACGTCGCGCGAGTGATCGGGGAGACGATGCGGCAACTCGGCATGCCGTCGAGTATCCACGGTGGTTTTGCGGGCACCGCGCAGCAGTTTCAGAAGTCGGTGAGCGACGAGCCGATCCTGATCTTTGCTGCGCTCGCCGCGGTTTATGTCACGCTGGGAGTTTTGTACGAGAGCTATATCCACCCCGTCACGATCCTCTCGACGTTGCCATCCGCGGGGTTAGGAGCGCTTCTGGCGCTGCTGATCACGGGCAACGAGCTCGACATCATCGGACTGATCGGGATTATTCTGCTGATTGGCATCGTCAAGAAGAATGCGATCCTGCTTGTGGACTTCGCGATCTCGGCCGAACGGCAGCACGACATGACGCCGCTCGACGCCATCACCACCGCCTGCCTGCTGCGGTTCCGTCCGATCATGATGACGAGCTTCGCGGCGGCTTTTGGTGCTTTGCCGCTCGCGTTCGGCTACGGCGAAGGCTCGTCGCTGCGTCAACCGCTCGGTATCTCGATCGTCGGCGGATTGATCGTCAGTCAGGCGTTGACCCTGTATACGACGCCTGTCGTCTACCTGGCGCTCGACCGGCTCAGTCTGCGATTCTCGTCGCGTCGAGGACATCGGCGACCGCTGGAACAGTTGTAAAAACGGCAATCAGAGATCATGAAAGTTGGAAGGTGGCTGCGCGCGACCAGCTTGCTGTGCCTGAGCGGGCTGGCAGCGTGCATGGTCGGACCCGATTACCATCGCGTGAGGGTCGAGACGCCGTCGCGCTTCAAGGAGGCTCGCCCGCTTCCCGGCTGGGAGGTCGCCTCTCCGGCAAACGCATCGATGCCGAAAGGCGCCTGGTGGACGCTCTACGGTGACAGCGTGCTCGATGATCTCGAAGATCAGATCGAGGTCTCCAACCAGTCGTTGAGAGCGACGGAGGCCAATTACCGCGAGGCGGTCGCCCTGGTCGCCGAGGCGCGTGGGCAGCTCTTCCCTGTCCTTGGGCTGACGCCGTCGGTGCAGCGCAGCGGCAGGGGCGGAAAGAGCAGTGTCCTCGTCGGCACCGGTGGAAGCGCCGGCGGCACGACGGGCGGCACGTCGGGGACCATAGGGACGACCGGCGCCACGGGGACGACAGGGACCACGACCAACGCGGGTTTGGGCACAGGCGGCACCTCGACCGCCGGTCTCTCCGGAGCGACGACAACGGTCAACACCGGCAGCCAATCGAGCATCCTTTCGCTGCAGGGCACGATCAGCTGGGATCTCGATCTTTGGGGCCGGATCAGGCGACAGATCGAGAACTCGGTCTCGATCGCGCAGGCCGATGCCGCGCAAATCGCCAACGCAAGACTGTCGCTTCAGGCGACGTTGGCGACCGACTACTTCGACATGCGCCAGTCCGACAGTCTGCAGAAACTGCTCGATCAGACGGTTGCCGCCTACCAGAAGAACCTCCAGGTGCTCAAGAACCAGTCCATCGCTGGCACAGCGGTCCCATCGGCCTATTATCAAGCTCTGACCCAGTTGCAGCAGACGCAGGCGCAGGCGGCCTCCGTCGGCGCGGCACGCCAGATCTACGAGCACGCGATTGCGGTCCTGACCGGCCACGCGCCCGCCGATCTGACGATTTCACCGGGCGACCTTCAGGCCTACGTGCCTGAGCCGCCGCCCGGGATCCCCTCAAGCCTGCTGCAGAGGCGTCCTGACATCGCGGAGGCGGAACGGCAGGTGGAAGCGGCCAACGCCGAAATCGGCGTCCAGATCGCGGCATTCTATCCTGACGTCGTGCTGAGTGTGAACGGTGGCTTTGAAGGTTCGCAGTTGAGCACGCTGTTCACCGTCGCCAACGATTTCTGGTCGCTCGGCACGTCGGCGAGCGAAACCTTGTTCGAGGGCGGCATCCGGACGGCAGCCGTGGAGGCGGCGCGCGCGAGCTACGACGCAAGCGTCGCCAATTACCGCGAGGCGGTGTTGAACGCCTTCGAGGGGGTCGAGGATGAGCTCGCAGCACTTCGCTACTATGGAGCGCAGGCTGAGTTCCAGAAGGAGGCGGTTGTCAACGCCTACAAGGCGGAGACCATCGCGTATAACGAATACAGCCTCGGGACGCAGGACTACACGACGGTGGTGACGGCGGAGACCACCGCACTCTCAAATGCGGAGACTGCGCTGACGGTGCAGCAGAACCTGCTGACCTCGAGCGTTGCATTGATCGAGGCGCTCGGCGGCGGCTTCGATGCCTCGCAAGTTCCGACCAAGGACAGCCTGCAGACGAGCGATCCCTTTATTCCGGCGTTTTTGGAGCGCTAGCGTATTACGTCCCTAGCCTCCACCATGATCGTTGCCGGCGGCGTCGTTGGGGCCCGGCGGCGGGGCCCAAAGCCCCGCTCGGGTGGGGCGGCGGGCGCAAAGGCGG
>CAXUIA010000059.1:5471-10308 GCA_964250835.1 uncultured Acetobacteraceae bacterium
ACTCCCTAGTCGCTTGGTCCGGACCCTTAAAGGCGGCCGCTCGCTCCGGGAGTATCTGCGGTCAGCGGCTCAGACGCCGGCGCGGTCGCCAGTGCCGAGCACACGACCGTGATCAGCGAAAATCGTTGCTGCGGTGAAGACACACCTACAAACGGTGCCGCAACAACATAGGCGGCTGAGGTCTGCGCGCCATCCGCACGCAGGCTCCTTCCCAGACGCAGACGGAACCGGGACACATCCGTCCGGCGACGTTGTCCGCATCCATGCTCGGAACCCCTTGGCGAGGCCCTCATGACAAGTCCTCTCGATACCCAGCATCCACAGGCTGATCTGCGTGACGATCCCGACGCCGAACCTGGCAGGTCAGACGATAGTCACCGTCACCACGGGACGACACCCATCTTCACCACGCTCGGCCCGAACGCGCTGGTGATGGTCTACGATCCGTCGCAGAACGGCAACGGTTACATTTCGCCTGCGAACTTTGTGAATGCACAGACTGCCCTGACGGCAGCCGCGATAATGCCGGTCGCAAATCCGTTGGTGGGCAGCGACGCATTGTTCGTCTATCCATCCGGCGGAGGCGCTGCGCAGATCACGACCGTCGCACAGCTCGCCAACTTTGCTACCACAGCATCAGTCAGCCTCGTTTCACCGACGGGCGTGGTCGCAAATACCGCCTACACGGTCTCAGGCTTACTGAGCGGCTACAGTAAAGCGCCAACACTGTCGGTGCTGATTGACGGCGCTTCCGTGACGCCATCGAGCGGCAGCCCGACCGCGACCGCCTTCACGTTCACTATGCCGGGCTTGCCGTCGGGATCTCACACCGTCTGCGTCAAAGACGCCAGTGGTGTCGCATCGCTGACCATGCCCTTCACGGTCGCCTTACCCGTGCCGACCGCGACCGCCTCTGTCCCGACCGGTTCGGTGACGGTTGGACAGCCTGTGACGTTTACCGGCACGGTGGCGAACGCAACGAGCCTCTATGTCTGCCTTTCGAACGGAGGCCATGACGAGCAAGCACGCGTTCCTGCCACCGTCAGCGGATCGAACTGGACCGCGACACTGACGCCGACGGCAACCGGAACGACGGCGATCTGCGTTTACGCAGCCGCGACCGGCGGCAGCGCGTTGGTCTTGTCGCGCAGCTTCACGGTCGCCGCCTCGGCTACGGGCTATGTCGACGGCTTCAACGCTCCAGGCATCTACGGTCCGACCACTCTCTACCAAAACAGCGGCAACGGTTCCGGTTACACGATAGGAACCTATTTCGTGCGCGGTCTACATGGTCCGGTGACCTGGTCGTCGAGCGGGTTTGACGGCTCGGTGCGCGCGATGACCAGCAACCAGCTCAACTGCGTCGGCGCCGCCTATGTCAACCCAGTGCTTCCCACACAGACGGGCACCGTCTCGGCGACCGATGGCACAACCACCTTCACCCTTCAGGTCACGATTATAGAAAATGCGAACTGTCCTGACATCCCTCAAGGCTTTGTCCTCGACACGATGCAGAACACCATCGGGTCGTGGATCAACAGCGTAGGTAATGCCGTCAGCCCGTCCTTCAGTTCGGCGGACGGCGCGGTGACCTACAACGCAGGCGGCGGTGGCATGTATACCGCTGAGACAGTGACGGGGCACTACGGCTTGCACCAGGGCACCTTCGTCAACAACGGCGTTGCGTTTCCGGTCGCCTATTGGTTCATCACCGAACTGCCGCCTGTCGCCAAGCTGGTGCTGGCGTCCCAGACATACTCCACCACGCCAGTCGGCGCCGCAGTCGGTCAGCTCAACACGTATTCAGACGCAGGCATCTGCAACCTCGCGATTACCTCGCCAGGCGGAGTGCTCAGCATCAGCGCGTCGGGCCAGATCAACACGGTCTTTCCGCTGGCGGCTGGGACGCTCAGCGCGAGCATCACCGTCACCAGCCCATCGGGCCTCGTCGCCACCGTCCCGCTCAGCCTCACCGTTCAGCAGGGCAACACCATACCCTCAGCCAACATGACGGCCAGCCTCTCGACGACGCTCGACAATTCCATGGGCAGCAATGGTACGCCAGGGCCTGTGACGGTAGGCACCGTGAGCGTCACGGGCGTGACAAACCCGACCTGGTCGATCGCCGTGCAGAACGACGAATGCCAGTTCCTGACGGTCTACAACTCCACTGCCCTCAATCCGCGCTACGCCATCACCGCGAACGCAGGCAACCCGAACCAGGCGACGATCACGGCCAACTATCTGTCAGCGCAGACCGATCAGCTTCAGGTCAGTGCGACGTCGGGCGGCAACGTCTGCACGAATACCTTTCCCTTGACCGTTGCGGCGAAAGTCGGTCCGACGGTCACCATCACTCCGGGCGCGAGCCCGACCGCCACCGTGTTCCCCACCTGGAATTCGGCACTCGACGCCATGTGGACGACGCCCGCAACCTACCAAGGCATGACGGTCACTCTGCCGGGCGGCACCTACACGCAGACTGCGAATGATTTCTCACGCACCCAGATCGGTCACGGCAGCAATCAGCAGTGGCCCTGCGGGCCCTATACGCTGACAGGTCCCTCGGCCGCGAACCGTACGATTCTGGACTTTGCTTTCTCCGGCCGGGGAACGGGCCAAGGCGCTCTCTACTCCCAAGGTGGAGATTGCACCTTCCAGAACCTGGTTATCCAGCGCGTCTCCAACATCAGCTACGGCGAAGGAAACTGCGGCGGGATCTACAAGACCAACCAGCAGCCCTACAACCTGACCATCAGGGACTGCTGTATTTGGGACTGCGACATGGGTCCGATGAACGGCGACTACGGCAATCACCTGCTTATCGAGCGGTGCGTGCTCGCGCACAACGGGATCGGCGCGGGCGGCCTGACCCACAACATCTATGCCGGCCATTACTCGAGCGTTACGGCGACCAACGTCCTGTCGTTCTCGACAGCCCAAGTGCACGAGTTCAAGACGCGCGCCGGGCGCGGAACATTCACCAACTGCTTGCTTCTGGACGGCGAGAACGGCAACCCCGGCGCCAGCGCCTGCCTGGATATATGCGACGCGGGTCAGTATGTCGTCACCGGCGGCGTCATGCAGAAGGGCCCGAACCCGAACAACGACGGCAGCATCGTCCAGTTCGGTGCCGAGGTCTATGGCAACCCACCTGGCTGGGCGGTCAACACGTTGCTGCTCGACGGCGTCACCTTTATCAATACTGCAGCACCAGGTTCGTTTACTTCCCAAGTCTATGCGTTGGTGGTGTTCGATCACCCTGGTGGCGGACCTCTGCTCAGTCCTGTCACCGGCATCCCCGTGTCGGCCATCGTCAGGAATTGCAAGTTCTACAACATTCCGAAATCACATTGGTGGCAGGCTCAAGATCCCGGCAATCCGATCACGGATGGTGGCGGCAACACTAACATCTTCACTTGGCCGCAGGATCTGCTGCCGATCGATCCGTCGACCGGTCAGACGCTGACTATACTGCCGCCGCCAAGCTACGCCATCACCAACATGCAGGGCGGCGGCTTGATGGTGCCGAGCGGCGTCTTGCAGATCCGCTTCCCGGTGGGCACGGCAGTTGGAACCAACGTCGTCGTCATCACCGGCTATGACAATAGTGGTGCGCCTCTCAAGAACCCGGCCTATTCGATTCTTGGAGAACTCACCGCGGGTCAGTCGGCCTACACACCCAGCACCAATTTCGCCATCAATCCCGCCACTGGGCAGATCACGGTCGCAAATGCCTCGATACCAGACGGGCTACGCTGGATACAGGTGAAGGGCACAGGCACCGATTACACCGGCAGGTCGCAGACTTACGAGAAGTATCTGTTCATCGTCGTGGGACAGGGAACCATCCCGAGCAACTAGAGCGAAACCGTCGCAAGTCCCGAAGGCTGCATTCAGCCTTTGGGACGAGCAACTGATTACCCTCCGGACGCGCGGATCAGCGCCATGTCCGGACCGACACCGCGCTCCACCAAGTCCTATTTCCCCGCCAGCGCGGCAATCCCTGCATGCGCCTCACGTGCCGGCTGGAGATCATCTGCGACTTGGAGCCGCCGGTTGCGGGATCGCAATCTGATCAGATTACCGTATTGCGAAACTGCTTTGGACGGGTACGTGCGGGCCTCACGTCGCGATGGGCCGCTAGGCAGCCTTTGCCCGAGACCTGAAGTAGGCCGCCGCGGTCGCGTACCGACGTTGCGGCTTCAGACCGATAAAGTGCATCAGGGTGGGGCTGATACAGTCCCAGCCCAGCAACGGATTGGGAATTCCGGCAGTCGATCGCCTGGGTTTTCTCAACATCGCATAGCCTCGTTCCAACTCCAGCGTCAGCCAGAAGGCACGCCAGGTGGAGACCATCCATGAGTTGATGCCGATGCGTCCACCGCAACTATCCATCCCGTTCAGGCCCATCCACAACCCGATATAGATCTCATCGGTCTGAGCGGGCTTGCCACGATGAAGCGCAATACCGAGCGCGTCTCGGCGCCTCAGATAAAAGTCGTTCAGTCCCTCGAAGAACACCGCTGCCTCGGAGCTATCATCGAAGCAGAACACGCCCGAGTTCATCTGCACCAAGTAGGGACTTTGTTCCTGCTCAAGCAGACGCGCGATGTCTGCTCCCTTCCAAGAGCCCGACGTTTTGCGCGCGCCGGTAATCCCGAAGTGAAACGGCCGGGCCATGTTCCAGTAGACATCGATATCACGTTTGACCAACAGACAGTCGGCGTCCACGAACATCGACCGCCGATAAGGTGTCACTGGAAACAGTCTGAGCTTGTTCATGAATCCGGGGTAGAGCGGATCCTCGGGTAGAACGGCCCGGTCATCAAAGAAC
>CAXUIA010000059.1:10318-10980 GCA_964250835.1 uncultured Acetobacteraceae bacterium
AGAGACGCTCGCATGTTCATCATGAACCAGGCAGATCCGGCGCGTTCCGTCCATCAGCCTGATGGAGGCGGCGAGATTGCGCGCCATCTCGATATACTCGGCTGGGCCGGTGGCCAGGATCAGGTAACCTTCATCCATCGCCGCCTACGTCCAATCGTCCACTTCGCGAACGAACATTAGACGTCTTTCGGCGACGAACGAAGGTCTATAAGGGCGGACCGCTCCGTTGTGCGTCCGCCCCGACGATCCTCGGCTACAGGACGGCGTGGCCTGCAGTGAGCGCCAGTGCAAGCAGAACAACGAATATCACCAGCGCTATCACGAAGAACAGCTTCGCGATGCTCGCCGTCGCGGCCGAAATACCGGTGAACCCAAATATGCCAGCAATGACCGAGATGACGAGAAAGACGATCGCAAGATGCAACATGACGGCCGCTCCGTTTGTTCTGTCGCAAACGGAACTTAAAACCGCCGGTTGCATTGCGGCGTTGAACTCTCGATAGAAATGGCAAACGTACAACGGTCTCGGGCGCGCGTGAGGATCCTTTGCATCTGAGGTGCCTTTGCCTGTTCTTGTGCGTGCCATCGCTGGCCTGGGCGCAGCCGGCCGCATCCACGATTCCGGCGCTTGCCGGCGCCCCGCCCACGGCACGCTCGTTCAC
>CAXUIA010000060.1:0-4435 GCA_964250835.1 uncultured Acetobacteraceae bacterium
GCCTCGAGACCAGGATGCAGACCAAGCCCGACCACGGCGAGGACACCTACGTCGGCAAGGGCCTGCTCGCCGGACAGGTCGCCCTCATCACCGGCGGCGACTCCGGCATCGGCCGCGCCGTGGCGATCGCCTACGCCCGCGAGGGTGCCGACATCGCCATCTCCTACCTCGACGCCGAGCAGGACGACGCCGCCGAAACCGAGCGCTGGGTCAAACAGGCCGGCCGCCGCGCCCTGCTGCTCCCGGGCGACATCCGCAACGCCGCCTGGTGCCGCGAACTCGTCGCGCGCACCGTCAGCGAACTCGGCCGCATCGACATCCTCGTCAACAACGCCGCCGCGCAGACCGTCAACGAGAACCTCGACGACGTGACCGAGACCGACCTGCAAGGCGCCTTCGCCGCCAACGTCTTCGCCATGGTCCACCTCGCCAAGGCGGCCGTCCCGCACATGCGGCCCGGGTCCGCGATCGTGAACACCACCAGCGTGCAGAGCAAGGTCGCCACGCCGACCATGCTGATCTACGCCGCCACCAAGGGCGCGATCAACAGCCTCACCGTCGCACTCTCCAACCTGCTCGCCCCCAAGGGCATCCGCGTGAACTGCGTCGCACCCGGCCCGGTCTGGACACCCATCCAGCCGATCGCCAAAGCGCGGAGCAGATGGGAGAACTCGGCGCCAACACACCCCTCGGCCGAGCCGGCCAACCCGCCGAGATGGTCGGCGCCTTCGTCCTCCTCGCCTCCGGCGAGGGCAGCTACATGTCCGGCGCGCTCCTACCGGTCACCGGCGGCATGCCGATGCTGTGAGGCTTCGCCCCATGCCAACAGCCACCGACCGAGCGTAACCCCCAGCACCCGTCACCGCCCCGCTCGGGCTCCGTTCTCCAGCCCGAACACCCGTCCCAGGATCGTGTCGAGCATCCGAAAGAACCCCTCCGCGCCATAGCCGGCCAGAAACGCGATCCCGGACGCCGACAGCGTCAGCGCCCTGAGACCGCCGCCCACCTGCGTCGAGACCGCCGTCGGACTGAGAAACAATCCGGCGCAAACGCCCGCCATCATGCCCAGCGGCAACCGGATCAACGACAGCGCCCGGTCGCGCGGATCAAGCGTGCTCGCCGTCGCCCGGTCCTGGATACCCCGCACCAGCGCCGCCACCGTCCCCACCAATCCGAACAGGATCGGCAGCATGTAGTTGATCATCGTCGCCAGCATGCCGGAGACCGACTGCGCATCCTCCTGCCGTCCAAGCGCATCCCGCACGCAGTCCGCGGACTGACAATCTGGCGCGATGAACGTATGGACCGGCAGCAGCCAACGCGAAACCGCGAACATCCACGACTTACTATACTCGCCGACGTCGGCGATCGTCACTTTGAACAGGCTGTGCTGGTAAGCATAGTCGTTGCACAACTGTCTGACCTCGGGCGAAAGCTCCAGGGCCGGGTCAGGATCGGACGTCTCGGCGACCAGCGATGCCGAAACGACAGGTGGCGCCTTGGTCCCGCACACCCGATCCAGCAAACCGATCGGCGCGCCCCTCAGGCCTCGCGTGCTCTTCTCGAGCGCGTCGTAGACGCTCGCCGCCGCATGCCCTTCGTTCTGTCTGACCTCCTCGAACCGGGACGCCAGCTGCACGCCGTAGGTGACTTGCCACAGGAAGATCGCCGAAAACAACGTCAGACCGACGCCCCAACTCGTCAGGGACCTCCTCATCTGACGCAGCTTCGCCGCACTCGCGACCAAGCCGGGGAACGCCCGCTGCGCGGCTTGCACGCGATTCGTCTCCGAGTGGTCGCCTCCACCCTCCCCCGCGAACATGATCGTGTAGGCGATCGTCAAGCCACGCGCCGGATAGACCATCGAGTTCAGCACGTCCTTGAGCGAAAGAAGGAACGCCACGTCCTTCGCTGCCTCTGCGGCATCGGACGAGGACGGGCTCTTCAGCAGCGCCACTCGCTCCACCACCTCTGCGGCCGTCATCATCTCGCCCGGCCTGTCCGGACGTGGCAGCTTTCCGTTCAGATCCGTCAAATGCTTGTCCGGCCGCCCGGAAACGAAATCCATCAGTAGGAAGACTTCGCTGAGCTCCTGCTCAAAAACCAGAGTGTCGAAGTCACCCACGTCTCACCTACCCAGGGCCCTACGCTCGTTTCAGGGCGGCCATCTGACCACCCCACGCGCCAAGCCGTCCTGAAACGGGCACTGAAATTTTCTGAAAACGACCGGCAACGCGCGCGAACTTCAACGGTCTCGGCGCGCCATCCATTTACCTCGCGTTAACCTTTTCCCGGCACGGTCCGTCCGTCATGACGGAGGACGCAGAATGCGTGATCAGACGATGGCCGCCGCCCGCGACAATCTTTCCCGCCGCCTTCCTGCCGACTGGTGCGCGGAGCTGTTCCAGAGCTGCGACGGCGAGTGGTCAATCATCGCCATGGCCGCCGAGGGCGACGCGAGTTACCTCATCACCGCGTCCGCGACCGGCTTCGAGCTCGCCGCCCTCATCGACGACGCCCTCTCTCCGATGTCGCGCCACAACGACCTCGACGCCGTTATCACGCTCGCAGCCGCGACCATCGCCCGCAAACACAACCGCCCCAGCCGCGCCGCCTAGCTGCAAGGCTTGGACCGGTCGCACGGATCGGGTTCACTGCTGCCTCCAACGTGCCGCAGGACCCGCCCGATGGCGCGCGCACCCAAGCTTTTCCAGCCGATCACCTGGCGCGGCGTCACCGCACGCAACCGCATCGCGGTCGCTCCCATGTGCCAATACAGCGCCCACGACGGCCTCGGCGGCGATTGGCACATCCAGAACCTCGGCGCCAAGGCGGTGGGCGGCGCCGGCATCGTCTTCACCGAGGCGACCCACGTCTCCGCCATCGGCCGCATCACCCCCGGCTGCCTCGGCCTCTGGAACGACGACCAGCAAGCCCTCCTCGCCCGCCTCGCCGCCATCATCACCCTCGGCGGCGCCGTCCCGGGCATCCAGATCGCTCACGCCGGCCGCAAGGCCAGCACCCGCGTTCCCTGGGAAGGCAGCACCCCGATCCCGCCCGACGAAGGCGGCTGGACTCCCGTCGCACCGAGCGCCGTCCCGTTCGCCGACAACTTCACCACGCCCCACGCCCTCTCGACCGACGACATCGCCGGCATCGTCGCCCAGTTCGCCGCCACTGCCCGCCGCGCGCGCGCCGCCGGCTTCCAGATCGCCGAAATCCACGCCGCGCACGGCTACCTGCTGCACGAGTTCCTTTCGCCCCTCGCCAACCGCCGCAACGACGCCTATGGCGGCGACCTCGCCGGCCGCGCCCGCGCGCTCCACGAGGTCATCGACGCCGTCCGCGCCGAGTGGCCCGACCACCTGCCGCTCTTCGTCCGGCTGTCCTGCGTCGACTGGGCCGATGGCGGCCTCACCCTCGACGACACCGTGGCACTCGCCCGCACCCTGCAGGCTCGCGGCGACGTCGACCTGATCGACTGCTCCTCGGGCGGCAACGTGCCCAAACCAGCCATCCCCTCGCTTCATCCCGGCTACCAGGTCCCGTTCGCCGAGCACATCCGACGCGAGACCGGCATCGCCACCGGGGCTGTCGGCCTCATCTCCTCGCCGGAGCTCGCGGAGGAAATCGTCGCCAACGAACGCGCCGACATCGTGCTGCTCGCGCGCGCCATCCTCGCCAACCCGGCCTGGCCGATCCATGCCGCCCGCACGCTTGGTGCTGAGCCGTTTCTGCCACCGCAGTATTTGCGCGCCTTGAACTGAGGTCCTTGGGGCGCTGCCCCAACCCCCGCTGGGCGCAGCGCGCCCAGACCCGCTCACGGCAAACTAACGACTTGTTAGTCACTCGCTGCTATGGCTTCGTGCGAGCCGTCACAGCGAGGCGCCATGATCAGATTCTGGACCGTAGCCGTTCCACACGACCCGCTGCCCGAACCCGGCGACCCCGTCGAGGTTCTCCGCTCCGATACGAATTCGGGGTACGTCGCCTGGAGCCGCGGCCGCCCCATGCGCGTCGAAACCGTCGTCGAATACGGACCATCCGACCGCCGCTACGTCCTCCCGCAGGAAGTCCACGGCACGATAGGCATGATCTCCAGCCTCCCCGACCGGCTCGCCGTCATGCGGATCGACTGAGCGCGCCCGGGTGCGGTGCCGCAAGCCGCGCCCCACCGCCGAACAGCTTCTCGCGCAACGTCCCTGGCGCATACGCCGTCTTGTAAAGCCCGCGATCCTGGAGTGCCGGCACCAGCCGCTCCACCACCGCTACGAAGTCGCCCGGCATCACGCCATAACTCAGATTGAGCCCGTCGACCCCGGTCTCCTCGACCCAGCTCGCGACCGCGTCCGCGACCGTGGACGCGCTCCCCGCCACCACCGGCCCGGCGCCGCCGATCGAGGCATGCGCCACCGCCTCGCCCACCGTCCAGGTC
>CAXUIA010000060.1:4445-8164 GCA_964250835.1 uncultured Acetobacteraceae bacterium
CGCCCGCGGGAAGTTCTCGAGCGCCGCCCGGCCGGCGTCGTTCTCCACATGCCGCACCTCGTCATCGAGCGACAACCCGGCGAAATCGACCCCCGTCCACCCCGACAGCAGCGCCAGCGTGCCCTCGGCACTCGCATGCGCCCGATACGAGGCGAGCAGATCCGCCGCCTCGGCGTCCGTCTCTCCCACGATCGCGGTCAGGAGCGAAAACACCCTGACCGACCGCCCCTCGGCCGCCACCGCCTCGCGGATCGCCCGGACCCGCGGCGCCAGCACCGCCACCGACGGTCCCGAGACGAACACGCACTCCGCGTGGCGCGCAGCGAACGCCCGGCCGGCCGGCGAACTCCCCGCCTGGTAGAGCAGCGGCGTCCGCTGCGGCGACGGCGCGCACAAATGCATCGCCGCGAAATTGCGCGCCGCCGGTCCGTCATGACGAACCACCCGCACCTTGCCGGGATCGGCATACACGCCGCGCGCCCGGTCCGAGACGATGGCGTCGTCGTCCCAGCTCGTCTCCCAGAGCTTGTAGAGCAGCGCCATCGTGTCTTCGGCCAGCACGTAGCGATCATCGTGCGCCGCCTGACGATCCCGCCCCGCCGCACGCGCCGCGCTGTCGAGATAGCTCGTCACGATGTTCCACCCGATACGCCCGCCCGTAAGCTGATCGAGCGTGGAAAACCGGCGCGCCAGCAGGAACGGCTGCTCGTAAGACACCGACACCGTGACCCCGAACCCGAGATCGCGCGTGACCGCCGCCATCGCCGGCACCAGCAGCAGCGGATCGCCCAGCGGCACCTGCGCCCCCGCCCGCAACGCCGCATCGGCGTTCCCAGCGAACACGTCATAGGCGCCGAGCACGTCGGCGAGAAACATCCCGTCGAACATTCCAAGCTCAAGCAGTCGCGCCAGAGACGTCCAGTGCTCCAGCGTCCCGAACTCGGCCGATCGATCCCGAGGATGCGTCCAAAGCCCGGCCGATTGGTGACCCAGGCAATTCATGACGAACGCATTCAAAAGCACGCGGCCCAGACCTCCCCAAACTTGGACGCGGGTCTGGGGCTGCCAGCCCCGGCGGGGCTTGGGGCAGAGCCCCGAAACAATGGCGTCCCGTAGGGGATTCGAACCCCTGTTACCGCCGTGAGAGGGCGGTGTCCTAGGCCTCTAGACGAACAGGACGTGGCCGCGCGCTTCCTACGCGAGCCGCAAACGCCTCGCAAGACAGATCAGCGCGACGGAACCGATGGCGCGGCGGCCGGTCCGCTTATCGCGATCGTTCCCACACGCCGACCGTCATGCGCGTCAAGCAGCACCAGCCGTGCTCCAGCAGCCCCTCCATCAAGGAGCAGCCCCAACCGGTCACCCGATGAAAAAAAACCGCTCACGCGCGTTCCCGCCGGCTCACCCAGGGTCGCCGACACCGGGGCCGCCTCAGCGCCCGGTCCGAGCGCACGGTGCGCGAGCGTGGCCACCACCAGCGAAAAGCCCGCCACGATCAGCACTCCCAGCCCGATCACCAGACCGAGCAACGCCCGCGTTCCGCCCATCGCGACACACTCCCCAACGCCGCTCAAGGCGCGTATGCCGCTGCTCATGCAGGCAGACCCGGCGACCGACAAGCCCGAGCCGATCATCATCTGCGCTCCACTGGACGCGGCGCCGGACCGCACCGATCGCTTCCTCGCCAGCACGGTCGGCCATCTCTCGCGCTCACGGATCAAGACCATGGTTCAATCCGGCCAGGTCACGCGCGACGAGGTCGTGCTGCATGATCCCGCCGACCCCGTCCACCCAGGCGCGCGCTATGTCCTGCAATCACCCGCGCTGACCTCCGCGATCCCGGCGCCGCAGTCGATCCCGCTCAGCATCCTCTTCGAAGACGACCATCTCATCGTTCTCGACAAGCAAGCCGGCCTCGTCACCCATCCGGCGCCCGGCAACGAGGAGGGCACGCTGGTCAACGCGCTTCTCGCGCATTGCGGCGACACCCTCCCTGGCATCGGCGGCGAGCGCCGCCCCGGCATCGTTCACCGCCTCGACAAAGACACGTCCGGCGTCATGGTGATCGCCAAAACCGAACCTGCACTCGCCGCCCTCTCGGCCGATTTCGCAAGCCGCACCCTCGAACGGTCCTATCTCGCTCTCGTCTGGGGAGCACCCACTCCGGCACACGGCGCCTGGTCGGGCCCGATCGGCCGCGATCCACGCGACCGCAAGCGCATGGCGGTTGTCGCCGGCGGCAAGCCGGCCGTCACCAACTACGCACGCCTCGATGGCGTCGGCCTGGCGGTGTCGCTGCTACGCTGCCGCCTGCAGACCGGACGCACCCACCAGATCAGGGTGCATGCTGCGTCTGCCGGCCACCCGCTGGTGGGCGACCCGGTATACCTCAGACGCGTGCCCGCCGCCGCGGCAAAGATAGAACCCGGCGCACGCACTCACCTGCTCGAGTTCCCTCGCCAGGCCCTGCACGCCTCCGTGCTCGCCTTCCGCCATCCTGCGACAGGAGCGGCGCTCCGTTTCGAGACGCTGGTTCCGCCCGACTTCGTCCAGTTGCTCACCTGCATTGGGCTCGACACCGCGTTGCACAATTCTTGACAGGACTGATGCGGTCCTGTATCATCTGCCTCACCGACGACATGGGCGCGCGCCGCCGGCCAGCCCGCCGGGTCTGAATGGACCCGTCGAGCGCAAGTGATCCCTTCCGCGCCCGTTAATTGCTGCGACGCGGAACCGGTGCTCTTGCCAGGCCTTAAGGGGATGGAGGAGATCGCGCCTCGCAGGCGACAAAGGAGCCGTCGACATGGCCGCCAGCATCATCAATGTGGCCCCTGAAGGAAACCTCTCTCGCTACCTTCAGGAAATTCGCAAATTTCCCATGCTCGCGCCCGAGGAAGAGCTCAGCCTCTCCCGCGCTTGGCGTGACTACGAGGACACTGCGGCCGCGCACAAGCTCGTCACCTCCCATCTCCGCCTCGTCGCCAAAATTGCGATGGGCTATCGCGGATACGGTTTGCCGATTGGCGAGCTGATCAGCGAGGGCAATGTCGGCATGATGCAGGCGGTCAAGCGCTTTGACCCGGACCGCGGCTTTCGCCTCGCGACGTATGCCATGTGGTGGATTCGCGCGGCGATCCAGGAATACATCCTGCACAGTTGGTCGCTCGTGAAGATGGGCACAACCGCCGCGCAGAAGAAGCTCTTTTTCAATCTGCGTCGTCTCAAGGGTCAGATGCAGGCGATTGAGGACGGTGACCTTAAGCCTGAGCAGGTTGGCAAGATTGCCAAGGCACTGGATGTGCCCGAGGTCGACGTCATCAGCATGAATCGTCGTCTCGCCGCGCCTGATCACAGTCTCAATGCACCCGTACGCGCCGACAGCGAGGGCGAGTGGCAGGATTGGCTCGTTGATGAGGGCGAAAGCCAGGAGCAGGTGCTCGCTCAGCACGAGGAACTGACCGGCCGTCGCGCCCTGCTGGGTGGCGCCCTTCGCACGCTCAACGATCGCGAGCGTCACATCCTCATCGAGCGCCGCCTGAAGGATAATCCGACGACGCTCGAGGAGCTTTCCCAGCAGTACAACATCTCGCGCGAGCGGGTTCGACAGATCGAAGTCCGCGCATTCGAGAAGCTGCAAAAGTCGATGAAGTCCCAGGTCGACGAGCGACGCGGGGCGCAGGCCGCCTGAACCACTTCGAGCGACAGGAGCGAAACCGCCT
>CAXUIA010000060.1:8174-9018 GCA_964250835.1 uncultured Acetobacteraceae bacterium
CTACCCACTTCGCGCGCCCGCCCCCCCCCCGCCTCCCGGGGCGGCCCCCCCCCCGGCCGCCCCCACTCCTCCACCAACGAGTCGATCTCTCGCGTCAGGCGCAGTCGCTCCCGCTTATCCCGCTCGGAGAGGTAAAGCTCCGCTGCAAATATCAGCGCCTCGCTAACCAGCCAGCCAAGGCCAGCCGCCAGCCAGGCCCAGGCCACCACGGTTATGTCCGAGAGTATCCCGAGCGCACGTGACAGCATCGGCGGCACCTCCTGCCAGAGGTGACAAAACGGACCGATAACTGCAGCCACATTGCAAAGCAGGACCGCGCGAAGTCCTGAACGCTCCGGCCGGTCATCCGCGATCCGCATCAACATCGACGGCGCGAGTAGGACGGCGAGGAACAACAGCGTAGCCGGATCGACCATCAGCAGTGCGCCACACCCGAGGCCACCAAGCCATCCGGTTTGAAACGGCCGTTTGGCCACGCGCGCCACGCTCACATCACCTGGAGCAGCAGCGCAATCGCACAGGCGGCGGCGCCGACAACAGCGACACCCTCACGCCCAAACCGCAAAGCCGCCGCATGTCGCGCCGGGCCAGCCGACGCCAGGGCGTCGCATAGCCGGTCCAGCGCCGCGATCCTCGCATGTGCCTCCGCCTGGCGGGACCCTGCCGCAGCCAACTGGTCCGAGTTACCCGCTTGAGCCAGCAAGCCTGCCAGATCGCCAGCCGCCACGGCCACTTCGATGCTCGCACGCCGGGCAGCACGGATTGAGGTGCCCGGCCAGCTGTCGATCTCCGACACGATCGGTGCGGCCAGTCTCTTAGCCAGATGAGGCACGCTGCCCACCTT
>CAXUIA010000060.1:9028-10877 GCA_964250835.1 uncultured Acetobacteraceae bacterium
GGCCCACCTTGAAATCCGCAGCAAGCGAGGCGAGCAGACGCAAATCACTGAACTGATCCCCACCTCGGACCGCCTTTAGACCCGTCGCGGTCCGCCGAACGGAGATAAAGGCCTGCAGGTGCACATCCAGCAATCTGCCGCCGTCAACGTCTGCGCAGACTGCATCGAGGGTCTCCACCAACTGTGCCAGTGCCGATATTGGATGGCGTGCAAGCGTGGGAGATGCGCACGCAAAAGTCGGATTAAGCTCGTAGGTCAGCTTAGCCATCGCGAGATCGTGGCGTGTTGAGGCCATGGCCCGACGTGCTGCGGCGATTGCGAGCTCCCGCTTCAGTCCCGACGGCTCGTCGAGCGCGCGCACGATCAGCATCTCGCTGCTGAGAAGAGCATTGACGCTTGCCTCCGGTGCAAGCGGATGGTGACCAGACGCTGCCAGCAGCCCACCCAGGCCCTCCGGCATCATCCGCATCCGTTCCCACAGGATTGGAGCCTCGGGATCAAGCATGCGCGCAATCCGGCTCAACAGAAGTGCGCGCGCCTTCTGGTCAAGCTCCCGCGCCTTGCCACCAGACAGCCGCAAGCCGCCAGGATGGATCACAGTCTCGAGGCGCTCGGCCAGCACCACCTCGTTCAAACCGCGGCGCAGCCACGCGTCCACCTGCCCGTATTCGAGTGCACGGAAAACGTCGTCCGGATATTCGCCCGCCAGATAGGCAAGCTGCGGCGCGTTCCAGACCTCGCGCCCGGCCAGCACCATCGGGACTGCCGCATTGACCCGTTTTCGAGAACTCGCCGCCGGTCCCGTAAGCACGGAAGCGCGTCGGAGGCGCTCCGGCGTCGGTCGTTGCGAAGGCTGATCGGCCACCATCGCCGCAATGATCTCGCCCAGACCGAACGAGATCCGTCGCCCCTCCGTCAGCGCCGCGTAGCTCCCCTGCCACAGCTTGCGTTCAATCACCTCCGCGTCCGGCACGCCCGCCATCGGCGTCTCGCCGAGGTAAAGCGCCAGGATTGTGACACCGAGCGCATACATGTCGTCGGCGATCGTCCCGGAGCCGCGTGCCTGAGGGATGCACGACGCCGAGCTCGGCGTCTCGTAGACCGCCGGCTGCAGGGTGGCGGGAGGTGTCAGCCAGAACGGGCCCAGCTCGACGCCGTCCTCGGAAATAAAGAGGTTCTCCGGCCTGATCGCTCGATGCGTGAGCTGCTGCGTTTCAAGCCGTTCCAAAATGAGCGCCACCGGCCGGAGGATCTTGTTGAGCAGCAACTGCTCATCCACCGGCTCACCCAATCCCAGGACCGGGTGCGAGGGCGGCGGACACAGGATCCAATCCGCCCCATGCGCCACCGTCCGTCCTGTGGGCAGGATCACTCCATCGATCGTTGTCCTTGTCAGCATGTCTAGCCAGGGATGCGGAGGTGCAGCCGGTTGCACCGGCAACGCCCACAGCGCGAGCGGAGCTCCCCCTACCAAGGTCGCTGGATCGTGCGCCCGTCGCGCCCCTCCGATCAGGCCCGCAAAGGGCGACGCCGGGTCGGCCGCCGCTTCAACAACAAAGCGATCATGACCAGACTTGCCGCCCGCAGACTTGCCGCTCGCCATTTTGGCCCGCGCTCTCGATCTGTTTCACTACGCGAGTATCCACCCGCCTCGTCAACAGATCCCTAACGCCGCTCAGCCCTCGAACGGATCGCGCACCAAAATCGTGTCGTCCCGCTCCGGCGAGGTCGACAGTAGCCTCACCGGCGCTTCGACGAGTTCCTCGATCCGGCGCACGTACTTGATCGCCTGCGCCGGCAGCTCCGCCCAGGAGCGCGCGCCGCGGGTCGATCCGCTCCAGCCTTCGAC
>CAXUIA010000061.1:0-5552 GCA_964250835.1 uncultured Acetobacteraceae bacterium
ATCCTGCGGCACGACCGAAATCGCCCCGCGCAGAGCGGCATCGGTCAGGCGGCGGATGTCGGTTCCGTCGATCAACAGCTCGCCGCCCTGGATGAAGCGAAGCCGCTGCAGGAGCGCGAGCACGGTGGTCTTGCCCGATCCGGAGCGACCCACCAGTCCGATCCGCTGACCGGGCTCGACCGAGAGGTTGAAATCATCCAGCACCTTGTCACCGCCAGGATAGGCGTAGGCCACGTGGCGGAACTCCACCGCGCCGCGCGCCGGCGCCTTGAAGCTGGTCGCGTCCGCCTGATCGGGCATGTCGTGCGGCAGCAGCAGCGTCCCGAGCGCTTCCGCCAGACGCGCGATGTGCTGGATGGTCTCCACGAGCGCCACCGCCAGGTCACGCGTGCCATGCAGGATGGTGAAGCCCAGGCTGGTGATCATGACGATGTCGCCGGTCGTCACCTGGTGCGCAATCCACAGCAGCACCGAAACGACCAGCAGTGCCGCCGTCAGCGCCGCCGTCATCACCGCGTGCAACAGCCGCAGCTTCTCGAGGTAGCGCAGCGACCGCGTTCGGGTCGCCATCTCGCCGCGCAGCCGGCGCGAGAACCGGATCCGCTCGCGCCGGCCGGCGCCGAACGCCCGCACCAGCGGCATGTTGTTGATCACGTCCAGCAGCTCGCCGTCCACGCGGGCCGCGTCCGCGGCATAGGCGTGGTGCAGCACCCGGCCGGCCGCCGCCAGCCGGAACAGCAGCATCGACATCGCCACCGACAGCACCACCAGCCCGGCCGCGATCCACCACCGCACGCCCGCCATGTAGCCGATCGAGATAATGACCGCGAGCGTCGGCGGCAGCACGTTCCAGGTGGCAAGGTTCTCGACGAGGAACGTGGCGTTCGACGTCGCCGTGATCCGGCCCGCGAGCGTGCCCGGCATCCGGTCGGCAAAATACTCCGGACTATGGCCGGTCAGGTGACGGAACAGGTCGCGCCTGATGTCGCCGGTCACGTCGACAAAGGTGCGGGTCGAAATCCATCCGCCGATTCGCCACGACAGATTGTCGAACGTGATCAGCACCAGCAGGATCGCCACCGCCCACCAGACCGCACCCAGACGGTGCGGGTCGGCGGCCGCGGCCTGCAGGGCGTTCACCAGAAGCTTCGAAGCGAATGACGCGCTCACCGAACACAGCACGCCGATCAGAACCGACACCAGGATCGCGCCATGCGCGACACGGTGGCGGAAGACGTAGCTGAGCATGAACCCGACCGGACGTCCGGCGAACCGGGTGAGATCGTGCGGCGTCGGCTCCGGCTCCTGAGCGTCGGGACGGGGCATGAGACGTCCTTTAGGCGAGAGGTCTGGCTGCGTCGAGCCGATGTGGTGCGCAAGCGTCACGCTCGCCGCGCTTCTTACGATTCATCAATAACTCTGTGCTGTCTCTTGCAACAAATTGGCCAGCTGGCGCGTCTTAACAGGCATCCAGCAGCCTTTCTGACGTCAAGACATGACCTGAAGAACGCCGCAGTGTCGCCTCGATTGCGTGGTTGTTTGATCATCGACCAAGGAGACTTTCGTCAATGCGTATTGCCCAGATCGCCCCGCTTCACGAGGCAGTTCCGCCCAAGCTCTACGGCGGCACCGAGCGCGTGGTCTCGTTCCTCACCGAGGAACTGGTTCAGCTTGGTCACGACGTCACGCTGTTCGCCAGCGGCGACAGCACGACGTCCGCCAAGCTCCATGCGAGCTGGCCCCGCGCGCTGCGCCTCGATCCGGCCATCCGCGATCCGATCGCGCCGCACATGCTGCTGATGGAGGACGTTGCGCGTTTGAAGGACCAGTTCGACGTCCTGCATTTCCATATGGACTACTGGCCCTTCAGCATGTTCAGCCGCCAGGGCGTGCCCTTCGTCACCACCCTGCACGGGCGCCTCGATCTCAACGAGTTGCAACCGGTCTTCAACGCATTCCCGCATGTCCCGGTCGTCTCGATCTCGGACAGCCAGCGCCGTCCGCTGCCGCAGGCCAACTTCGTCCGCACGGTGCTGCACGGCCTGCCCCGCGATCTGCTGACGCCGCAGCCCGGCAAGCGCGACTACCTCGCCTTTCTCGGCCGCATCTGTCCCGAGAAGGGCTGTGACCGCGCCATCCGGATCGCGCGCGCCGCTGGCATCCCGCTCAAGATCGCGGCAAAGGTCGATCGGGCCGACAGCGAGTATTTCGAAACGGTCGTCAAGCCCATGCTGGCGGGCGGCGGCGTCGAACTGATCGGCGAAATCAACGACAAGCAGAAGCCCGCGTTCCTGTCGGGCGCGGTGGGATTGCTGATGCCGATCGACTGGCCGGAGCCGTTCGGGCTGGTGATGATCGAGGCGATGGCCTGCGGAACTCCCGTTCTCGCCTTCAACCGCGGTTCGGTTCCGGAGATCCTCGAGCATGGCAAAACCGGCCTGATCGTCGAGGACGAGACGGGTGCGGTCGGCGTCGTCGAAAAGCTCGCTCGTTTCGACAACGCCGCCATCCGCCGCCGCTTCGAGGAGCGCTTCACCGCGCGCCGGATGGCGGAGGACTACCTCACCATCTATCGCAGCCTGATAGGCTTCAAGCGGCCGTCGCTTCGCGTCGTCGGCGACAGCGCGGACTGAAAGGTCGGGGGTGCTGCCCTAATCCAAGCTGGGCGCAGCGCCCCCAGACCCGCCTGACTTCAATAAGGGTGTCCGGACCGCGTAGTGAGCCGTTGTCCTCTGCGCGACATCATCCCGGCTGACATCCGGCGCAAGCTCGGCAAGGTGAAACGGCTCACCGCGGCGATCACGCCGGAAGACGCAGAGTTCAGTGACGATCACGTCCACGACGTTCGCTCCCGTCAGCGGCAGGGTGCATCGGGGGACAAACTTCGGTTTGCCGGTCTTGGAGACGTGCTCCATGACCACGATCACCCGCTTGACGCCGGCCACCAGGTCCATCGCACCGCCCGGACCCTTCACGCGAGACCCGGGGATCAGCCAATTGGCGATGTCGCCGTCCTCGGACACCTCCATCGCGCCCAGCACCGCCGCATCGAGATGACCTCCACGGATCATCGCGAAACTGTCGTCGGACGCGAAGTAGGACGAGAATGGGAGTTCGCTGATCGTCTGCTTCCCCGCGTTGATCAGGTCGGCGTCGACCTCATCCTCCAAAGGGAACGCACCGATCCCCAGCATCCCGTTCTCGCTGTGCAGGGTTACGTCCACGCCGGGCTGAATATGGTTGGCGACGAGCGTCGGAATCCCGATCCCAAGGTTGACCACAAAGCCATCGCGCAGCTCGCACGCCGCGCGCGCCGCCATGTCCTCGCGTGTCCAGGGCATCAGAGGGTTGCCCGCTCGCGCGTCGTGCGGAACTCGATGCGCTTGTTGTATGGCGCGCCACACACGATGCGCTGGACGTAAACGCCGGGCAGATGGACGTCGTCGCCACCGAACGTGCCGACAGGCACGATCTCCTCGACCTCGGCCACCGTGACACGTCCGCACATCGCAGCCGGAACATTGAAGTTGCGAGCCGTTTTGCGGAACACGAGGTTGCCCGACCCATCAGCCTTCCACGCCTTGACGATCGCGAGGTCGGCCACGAGGCCGCGCTCCAGAATAAAGCGTTCGCCGTCGAACTCCCGCTCCTCCTTTCCCTCGGCGACGATCGTGCCGACGCCCGTCTTGGTGTAGAAACCGGGTATGCCTGCGCCGCCCGCGCGCATCCGCTCGGCGAGCGTCCCCTGCGGGCAGAACTCGACGGACAGCTCGCCCGCCAGGTATTGCCGCTCGAACTCCTTGTTCTCGCCGACATACGAACTGATCATCAGCGCGACCTGCCGCGAGCGGAGCAGCCGCCCGATCCCGACATCGTCGACACCGGCATTGTTGGAGGCGATCCGCAAGCGGCGCGTGCCGGCCCGCTCGATCGCGTCGATCAGGCGCTCCGGTATGCCGCAAAGTCCGAACCCGCCGGCCGCGACCAGCATGCCGTCAAACAGCAGCCCCTCGATTGCCGCGTCCGCATCTGCGAAGACCTTGTTCACGAGCCGCTCCCGGCAGAGGTCGCGCGCGCAGCGCTCCAGACCAATCTCTGGCAGGCATTCAGTCCTTCAGCCAGCCAATTCCGATAGGTGCAGGCCGCGCTCGTGGACCATCCGGTTTGCCCGCCGGTCCGCAAGCCTCACCCGGACCGGTCTCCTAAGCCGCCGGCGGTGGAACCCTCGCGTCCGCGAGTGCGGCGGCCTGACGGTCAGCCAGCGCCCGCTCGTCGAAGTTCTCGATCAGCTCGTTGAACATCCGCGACCAGTTCAGTTCCGCTTTCAGCCGGAGGAACACGCTGCCGAGCCCGATCGCGGAGCGGTCCATCAGCACGAACTCGCGCGGCGGCCGTACTCCACCCGTCCGCTGCAAGCCGGCATGCACGCGCTCGGCGGTCGCACGCCCGTAATTTGGGTCGTCGTTGAGCTGGATAGGGCGAACCCGGTCATCCAGCAACGGCTCGTAGAGAAAGCGCGCCCACTCGTTCAGCACCTTCATCTTGTCGCGCGTGATGTCGGTAAATCCCCAGCTCTCATAGGCATGCAGCGCGCGATCCTCGTCGCCGTCGCGCACCGCAAGATAGAGGTCGATCACTCCACGGATGAACCGCGACCGAAAGATCCGGATCGCCCCCATGTCGAGCAGATTCAAGCCGCCATCGTCTCGCCGTTGAAAATTGCCGAGATGCGGGTCGCCATGGATCACACCGAACCGGTAAAGCGGCACATACCAGGCGGCGAAGAGCGCGCGCGCGATCTGATTGCGCGCCTCGAGCGGCAATCCCGCGTCGAGCTGCTTCTGCAGACCGTTGCCGTCGAGCCAGGTCATCGTCAGCAGCCGCCGCGTGGTCAGCTCATCGACCGCCTCCGGCACATGGATGTCGGGCTCGTCGGCAAGCATGGCGTGGTACAGACGAAGGTGCGAGGCCTCGCGCTGGTAATCCAGCTCCTCGCGCAGCCGGGCGACGAGCTCCTGATAGACGTCGTCCTGGCGTATCGCGCTGTCCATGCGGTGATAGATCGCCATCGCGACCTTGAGCTGCCGCAGGTCGGCTTCCACCGTGCTCGCCATGTCCGGATACTGAAGCTTGCAGGCGACGATGCGACCGTCGGCGAGCCGTGCGCGATGCACCTGTCCAAGGCTCGCCGCAGCCGACGCCGTCTGTCCGAACTCGCTGAAGTGGGACTGCCAGTGAGGGCCGAGCTCCGAGCTCATCCGTCGGCGCACGAACGCCCATCCCATCGGCGGCGCGTTCGCCTGCAATTCAGCGAGTTCCGCCGCGTACTCCGGCGGCAGTGCATCAGGGATCGTCGACAGAAACTGCGCCACCTTCATCAGCGGACCCTTCAGTCCGCCCAGAATGGCGCGCAGATCGTCCGCATGAGCGGCGCGGTTGCCCTTGACCCCGAACACTCGTTGGCCGGCGACCCTTGCCGCGATGCCGCCGACCGCCCCCCCGGTGCGGGCCCACCGGCGCCGCGCGCCAAAGACGGTGGAGGGTGGCGCCTA
>CAXUIA010000061.1:5562-7207 GCA_964250835.1 uncultured Acetobacteraceae bacterium
CCGTCAGCCATGCGGCCGCTCCAATTCATCAATGAAGCCGGAGATCACATCGAGACCACGGCGCCAGAACCCCGGGTCCGATGCATCAAGGCCGAACGGCGCCAGCAGCTCGCGATGCCGTCGCGTCCCGCCGGCACGCAGCATATCGAGATACTTTCCCTGAAAGCCCGGATGGCCGTCCTGGAACGTGGCGTAAAGCGCGTTCACCAGACAATCCCCGAACGCATAGGCGTAGCCGTAGAACGGCGAGTGCACGAAGTGCGGCACGTAGGACCAGTAGACGCCGTACTCCGGCGTGAACTCGAAAGCCGGCCCCAAGCTTGTCCGTTGCACGTCGAGCCAGATCTCAGCCAGCTGCTCCGGCAAAAGCTCGCCGTTGCCCCGCGCATCATGCACGCGCGCCTCGAACTGGTAGAACGCGATCTGCCGCACGACCGTGTTCAGCATGTCCTCGACCTTGCCCGCGAGCATGATCCGCCGGCGCTTCGGGTCGGTCTCCGCATCCAGCGTCGCGCGGAACGTGAGGGTCTCGCCGAATACGCTCGCCGTCTCGGCCAGCGTCAGGGGGGTCGACGACATCAGGTAGCCCTGCCCTGCCGCAAGCACCTGGTGCACGCCATGCCCGAGTTCATGCGCCAGCGTCATGACGTCGCGCGTCCGCCCCTGGTAGTTCATCAGGATATAGGGGTGTGCTGACGGCACCGTCGGGTGCGCGAACGCGCCGCCCGACTTGCCCGGCGTCGGATTGGCGTCGATCCAGGCATGGTCGAAGAAGCGGCGTCCCACAGCGCCGATTTCGGGATCAAAGCCGTGGTAGGCCGCAAGCACGCGAGCCCGCGCTTCCTGCCATGGCACCACTCGATCATCGTCGTCCGGCAGCGGCGCATTCCGGTCCCAGTGCTGCAGCTTGGGCAGCCCGAGCCAACCTGACTTGAGCTTGTAGTAGCGGTGGCTGATCCGCGGAAACGCCTCCGTCACCGCCGCGACCAGCGCATCCACAACCTCATCCTCGACCATGTTGGCGCGGTTGCGCGCGCTCGCCGGACGCGGGTAGCCGCGCCAGCCGTCGACGATCTGCTTGTCCTTGGCCAGCGTGTTGGTGATCAGCGTGAGCAGCCGGATGTTGTCGCCGAACACCGTGCCGATCGCGCCGGCCGCTTCCGCGCGACGCGCCCGATCCGGGCTGGAGAGGCGGTTCAGCGCGGCGCTGACGGTCAGCATTTCGCCCGCCACCGGCACGCGCAAGCCCGCCATCGTCTCGTCAAACAGCCGGTTCCACGCCGTCCGTCCCGTCACTTCCTTCTCGTGCAGGACGCGCTCGATCTCCTGACTGAGCTGATGCGGCCGAAAGACGCGCAGATCGCGCAAAAACGGCCGCCAGCGTGCCAGCGCCGCATCCTCCAGCAGCGCCTCCACATGCGCGTCCTCAAGATCGTTGAGCTCAAGGGTGAAGAACAGCAGATGCGTGCCGACCGTGGTCGTCCGCTCGATGGTGCCCTGGTAGAACCGCCCTCGAACAGGATCGTTGTTGTCGCCCGCGAACAGCAGGCTGGCGTAGGATCCGAGCCGGCCCAGGCTCTCCTCGATCCGCTCAAACGCGCCGATCGCGTCCGCGAGCCCAGCCGCCGTCAACCCGGCAAGCCGG
>CAXUIA010000061.1:7217-10753 GCA_964250835.1 uncultured Acetobacteraceae bacterium
ATGCCTGCTCGAACTCCGCCGCCTCGCCTGCAGCCCGGGTGAGGTCGGCCGCAATGCGCGGGTCATCGGGCGAAGCATACAGATCGGCGAGATCCCACGATGGCAAAACCTGTTCGGCCGTCTGACTGATCGCCATCATGAGATTTCCCACCGGAGCACCTCCCCATCTATGGTCGGTTGTCGTTTGGTCAAAGCCCGCCGCGCGGTGGCGCTCTCGCCGACACGGCAGTAGGGTCCGCCCATGCCGGACGATGGACAGCAAAGAGAGTGGGAACGTCGCGCGAGTGAGGTCGGCACCAGCGTGCTGCGTGGCGTCATCCGCCACGGTCCGTCGGTGGCCGGACGCGCCGCGCGGATCACCGTCTGGGGCGTGGTCCACTTCGCCTTTGTCCTTGTCCAGCAGCTTGCCGAGCTGCTCGCACCTCTGCTGCTCGTCCTCGGGATCGGCTGGTATGCTTTGCCCAAGGCGGTCGAGCTGATCCAAACCAATGACGGTCAGATGCGCGACATCCTCAACGGCCTCGTGGATCGCATGCCGGCCGAATTCGTCATCGCCGCCCACCGCATCACGCCGATCGGCCTGATCATCGACGGCGTGCTCCTGATGGTCATCGCGGCCGCCCTTTCGACGGCAACCGCGGTCCTCGCCAACGAGCTCTATCGCGACCGCTGAGCAAGCCCAGGGGCATCACGCTTCATGATGTCTTCGACATGGTGCCTGGACCCCGCCGGGGTGAGCCGCCCAGACCCGCCTCACTCAGAACAGCTTGTTGATCAGCTCGTCCCCGATCCCAAAACCCGCACCCGTCTCGATCGCCCTGCCAAAGCCCGACTGCAGAAAATTGCCGAACATACCGCCGGACTGCGGCGGCGCCACCGACTGCTGCGGCGGATAGCTGTTGGAGTTCCACCCTCCTCCTTGCCCAGGAACGCCCGTCATTGGTGCGGACTGCATCTGGGCCTGGTTGGCGACGAACCCGTGCAGCGCCTGCAGCAAGTTCGTCATCTGGTCCTGCTCGGAACGGAACGACAGCGCGAGTTCGCGCAGGTCCAGCATCCACTCCCTCGCCTGCTGATCGCCGCTCTGAGCCGCGGCCTGCAGCTTGTTTCCCAGACTTTGCAGCGCCTGCACGGTCTGCTGCGACTGGCCCTGAAGCTGAGCGTATTGCTGGTCGATCGTCTGGACGTCCATCGTGCTCTCCGGCATCAGAAATCTCTCCCGCGAGCTTAGCACCGTTGGAGGATGCCCCCAATCAACCGGCCCCGTTATCATCCGTCAGTTCAGCAGCTGCGCCGAACTGACGCTATCGCAGCGCCACCTCCATCGAGGCCGACAGACCAAGACTGACCGCAAGCCGTTCCAGTCGGCGATAAACGCTGTCTCCCCCGATCAGGCCCTGCCCGCGATGCAGCGTCAGCGTGAGCTTCTGTGCGTCACGACGCAGTGCGGCGCCCGCGAGCAGATCGGGCGTGCCCGCGCTCAGCATCGTCCCAAGCCGAAGCGACAGTCCCACCTGCTCGGCGCGCGCCAGGCCGGCCTCATCCAGCAGCGCACGCGCCACACCGAGGAACGCCGCGTCCGGTTCCGCCTCGTAGCGCGTCGCGACGGCGGCGGCGAGAAAAGCGCGCGTCCGATGATCAAGCGCGCCGCCCGGCTGACGCAGGATCCGGTTGAAGGACTGCTCGGCCCGGTATTCGGGATGATCGTGGCTGCCGGTGTCGGCGAGCCAGCACGCAGCTTCACGTGCCCGGCGTTCGTCCGCCGTCTCGTCGGCGAACAACCCATCGGTCCAGGCAAGCAGCGCCGGCGGCAGGCCAGGATCGCGGCCGAGCAGCAGCCCCATCTGCCGCTGCTCCGTCATGAACGGATCCGCGTCAGACCGCCCGCCGGCAACGCGCGCACGAAACCACCCCTCGCGCAGCCCGTGTGCGCTAAACACCACCCGGCGCGGTGCGGTCGCACGCAGCAGCCGGCGAAGCACCACTGCCGCATAGGGCAGATCGTCCGCGCGCCGGCGCAGCCCGGGAACCCGCTCAACCGTCCGCTTCGGGAGTGAAGGGACCGAGCCCGCGAAGCTGCGCGCCTCCTCACGCGCCAACGTGTAATGATGGACGATGTGGAGCGGATAGCCGGTCTGGGCCATGTGCAGACGCGCGAGCGCCCGGAACGCGCCCCCCACGAGAAACAGGTCGCGCCCAGCCCCCTCGGCAAGCCAAGCGACGGCCGCAAGATCGGCCTCCACGATCTGTCGCGCGTTCCCCGGATCATTGCCCGCTCGATCGGCGAGGCGAAGTGCGCCGAGCGGCAAGCTGATGGCTTCGCGCCGCTGCCCTTCGTCAAGCCGCACCAGCTCGAGCGATCCTCCCCCGATGTCGGCCAGCGTTCCGTCAGCGCCCGGCGCGCCAGCCAGCAGCCCTCCGGTCGCGTAATCCGCCTCCTCTTCCCCCGACAGGATCCGGATCGCCACGCCAGGCATCAGCCGTCGCAGCTCCTCGGTGAACGCCGGACCATTGCTGGCTTCGCGCACGGCGGCCGTCGCCAGCACCTCGAACGGGTCGGCGCGCATTGCGAGCGCCACCGCGTGAAACCGCGCCAACACGTCGAGCGCCCCCGAGACACCCTCCGGATTGAGCCGCCCCGTCGCCTGCATCCCGCGTCCCAGACGCAGCGTGGCCTTTTCGTTGAAGATCGCGACCGCCTGCTCGCCCACGCTCTCAAAGACGACAAGCCGGACCGAATTAGACCCAAGATCCACCACCGCCGACCGGCGCAGAACCGGGTTCCAAGGGCGCCCGCCGTCGGCGCGGCCCCCGCTCCGTTCAGTCTTCAAGGATACGATCCGGCCGCCGCGGCAGCGGACGCGCGATCGGCGTGACGGGAGGCGGATGCAACGCCGAACCGCGTCCCGACAAGGACGGATTGGTCATGAAATAATCATGTGCCGAAAACGGCTTCTCACCCGGGGGCAGCCGACGCCACACCGCATCCGGACCGAGCTGCCAGGACTGCCGCGTATCGCGCAGATTGTGCACCATGATCTGGTCGAGCACCTGCGCGTGCACGGTCGGGTTTCGGATCGGCACCATCGTCTCGACCCGCCAATCCATGTTGCGCGCCATCCAATCCGCACTCGAGATGAACACGCGCGCATTCCGGCTCGGCAACCGATGCCCATCACCAAAGACGAAGATCCGCGAATGCTCGAGAAATCGCCCAACGATCGACTTGACCTGAATGTTCTCGGACAGTCGGGGAACACCCGGCCGCAAACAGCAGATGCCGCGAACAACGGCCTTGATCTTCACCCCGTCACCGGATGCCGCATAAAGCCGGTCGATCAAATCGTCATCGACGAGACTGTTCATCTTCAGCCAGATATTGGCGGGCCTGCCCGCGCGCGCATGCGCGGTCTCGGCGTCGATCAGCTCCTCAAGCGCATGCCGCAACGTGAGCGGGCTGAATGCGAGCGCCGCCATATGCTCGGGCCGCGCATAACCGGTCATTTAATTAAAGATCTTGGCCGCATCGCTCGGCA
>CAXUIA010000062.1:0-7354 GCA_964250835.1 uncultured Acetobacteraceae bacterium
GTGTCGAGCGGAGGCCTATGCGGTAGCGCACTCTGTCTTGAACTGAGCGTTGCGAAGCTCGGGCTCTGCTCACATCCCGTCAGGTTGAGCAGCCTCGCAAACTTCAAGGAGCGGGCGCGCTCTGGCGTTCGACGGCGGGGAACTGGTTCAGACCGCGCCACGCACGTCGGCCTTCAAGAGCCTGCCAGGTGGCGAGGGCAGGTAAACCGAGGGCGATGTCGCGAGCGCGCCTGAGAAGCGACAGGGCGAGACAGGTGTGCGGTGCGAGGCCAAACAAGCCGCCTACGAGGACGTAGCCGGCTTCCTGCACGCCTAGCGCCTGAGGAATAATGAAGGTGAAGCTGCGCAGGCCATAAAGCAGGCTGTCGATCGTGAGCGCGGTCATCACCGAAACGGGATGGCCCATGAGAGCGAGTGTGAGCCAAGCCTCGGCACCGTTGGCGAGCCAGCAGACGAAGTGGAGCGCCGTGCCGGCGACAATCGATTGATACTGGTGATGGATGACGGTGAGTTCGGTCAGCAAGGCGCGGGTGCCGGCCTTGGCACCGGACCATCTGTCGAGAAGCTTGGCCGAGCTCCGCTCGAGGAGACCTGTGCCGCGCGACTGCAGAGTGAGGAAACCTATCGCGCCGGCCGTCAATGCAGCGAGCCCCAGGAGAAGCGGGCGGAGAAGGTGGAAGTCAGGGTGAGAGCGCCAGAGCAGGTAGATGCCCAGGAAGAGGTAGAGCAACTGGGCGATCAGCTCGAGTGTGACGTCGACGACGGTCGACGCCGCAGCGAAGACGCCGTTTACGCCGGCGACGGTGAGAGCACGCGCGCCGAGCACGAACCCGCCAATCTGAGAAAGCGGCAGGCACTCGGACGCGCTGTCGCGGATCAGACGGGCCCAAGCGAAGCGGAAAATGCGTGCATCAGGACGGTGGGCGCCGAGAACCCACCAAGACAGGCCCATAAGCACGCAAAGGCAGAGACGGAACACGATGAGGGCGCAGAAGCCCCATCCGATCTCACCCATGGCGACGAGCACGGAGCCGGCGCCGACACGCCAGACAATAAAGCAGAGAGCCGCAAGGCCGAGGATCAGGCCGGCGGCCGCCAGCTTCTTGCCACCTGCCATGTCGACGATTAGGCGGTGCGCGTTGTGAAGCGTCGGCGGAGACGGCCTATCTTGGCGACATCGCTCAGGCGGCGGTCCAGGAACTGGTTCATCTCGCCTTGCGTGCGCTCCGCGCCCATCCAGTATAGCAGCGTCGCTCCGTAGACGGCAGCTAAGGTTGCGCGTTTGGTGTACCAGGAGAGGCCGGCGGATTGGTCACCGGCAGCGCGCCAGATCGCGTCTACCGTGCGTGCGGTCATGCGTGCGGCGGTGGCCACGTTGGCGGGGATGGCAAGTTGGGCGAGCGCGCGACGGACTTGCGCGCGATTGGGTGCGGTCGCATCGAGACGTTGCAGGATGACGGACTTGATGCGCTCGGTGAGGCTCTTGATGTCGGGCACCGCATCGGTTCGGGACGCCTCAATCATGCGGCGATCGGCAAGATCGGCCCAATACTCGATCAGGGCGACCGTGCCGCCGGGGAACAGGAGATCCGCGTCGGGACCGGCTTCGCGTCGTAGCGCCTCGATCGACCATGGTTCGTTGCTGCCGGCGGTGCCGGCGATGAGCTTGTCGAGCGCTGCATCGCACTCGGGGGACACATAGAGGGTCACGTCTGGAGCTCGACGGGATGGGGCGGGAAGCGTCGATGCTCCTCGAGATAGGACAGCTTGCTCAGATCGGTCATCCGGCTGACATAGAGAATGCCGTCGAGATGATCGTATTCGTGCTGCAATACGAGAGCATGGAAGCCAGTGGCGATTCCGTCGACCGCCCTGCCCTGTCCGTCGATCCCCCGGTAACGGATACGGGCCGGACGCGGAACCAACCCGCGAAGGTCGGGAATTGAGAGGCAACCTTCATAGGCGTTGACGATTTCGTCGGTGTCGGGTTCGATCACCGGATTGACCAGAGCGGCGGTGTCGCGCGGCGGATCGTCGTCTCCGGACGCCCGGTCGTCGGGAACACGATAGACGAAGAGCCTCAGCGGGACATGCACTTGAGGAGCCGCAAGGCCGGCACCGCCCGCGTCCTCCATCGTCTCGATCATGTCGTCGATAAGGCGAAGAATGTTGGGGTCGCGCGGATCGGACACCGGATCGGCGCGCCGAAGCAGTATGGGGTGGCCCATGCGGGCAATTTTTAGGATGGCCATCAAGCGTAAGTCTGTCAGGCCGCGGGATAGCTGCCAAGGCTTGCGGGGGACGTTGCGGGTCATCCGAACTGGGTGGTATAAGCCGCGCTCGCGTGCGGTCGAGTCGCTTTGCTTGACCGTTTTCATGCTTATATCAAAGGAGATGGCCGCCCCGTGCAGGTTCTCGTTCGCGACAACAACGTTGATCAGGCGCTGAAGGCGCTCAAAAAGAAGATGCAGCGCGAAGGCGTTTTCCGCGAAATGAAGCTTCGCCGGCACTACGAAAAGCCATCCGAACGTCGTGCGCGGGAAGCGGCCGAAGCCGTGCGACGGGCCCGTAAGGTGGAGCGTAAGCGTCTGGAGCGCGAGGGTTTTTAGAAGGGGCTCCGGCCCAAACCCGCATTGAGGGTCGGGCCGCGGGGATCGCCGAATCAGCGACGTCTGTCTAGAACCGCTGTCTTCAGTGGGGTCTCTACATAGGTTGACACGAAGGTCGACAGACGAGTCATCGCCTCCTCTAGAAGCTCCGTGCTTTTTGCATAACAAATTCGGATCAGACGTTCCGCACCACGGCCGAAGCTGATCCCGGGCGCCATGCCGATCTTGGCCTCGTGGATGGCGCGCCGGCAAAACTGCATGGTGTCAACGACGCCGTTGACTTCGAATGTTGCGTAGAATGCGCCTTGCGCCGGGATTGGTTGAACGTTGGGCATTGCCCACAGTCGCTCGGCCACGAGGTGGTGGCCAGCGCGACACCTCCCGACGTAGGTCGAGACAAAATCCTCTCCTCCCTCGATGGCTGCTACTCCGGCCGCCTGCATGAATTCCAGGCCGCCGCTGGTGTTGAACTGGATCAGCTTCTCAAACGTGCTGGTGCAACCTTCGGGATAGATGAGCCAGCCCATGCGCCAGCCAGTCATCGCCCAGGATTTGGAGAAGCTGTTGACGACAAACAGCGGATCGGACGGTTGGGCGATTTCGAGGAAGCTGAAGGCGACAGGCCGGTCGTAGACGATGCGGTGATAGACCTCGTCGGAAAGCAAAGCGATGCCGCGGTTGCGGCAGAAGGCCAGAAGCTCCTCCGCCTGCCGTCGTTGGATCATCCAGCCGGTCGGGTTGCCGGGCGTGGCGAGGTAGATGAGGCGCGTGTTCTGGTCGACGGCTGCGAAGACGTCGTCGAGGGAAAGGTGCCAGCCGTCACGATCGTGGGTGAGCGCCACTTGGTGAACTTGGGCGCCGTTGATCTGCATGGCGCGAAGCGCGTTCGGCCATGACGGCGTAATGGCGATGGCGCTGTCGCCGGCGGTGAGCGTTGCCTGGGTCACCTGCATGACGGCGTTCATGCCGGAGAACGTGAAGGCGATGCGGTTGTCGGAGAGGTCGACGTCGTAGAGACGGCGATGATAGCCGGCGAGTGCCGTGCGCAGAGCCGGCAGGCCGCGATTGTCGGAGTAGAAGGTGCGGCCTTCGGCGAGCGCCTGGCTGGCTGCGTCGCAGATGAAGCGGGGCGTGGGGACGTCGGGCTCGCCGGCCCACATCGGGATGATACCCGGAACCCGGAAGCCTTCTCTGAAGATGTCGAGGATCGGGCTGTCTTCGAGATCCCTGATGGATTGCCTGATCATGGCGCATTCAGGCGCTGACGGCGGCGGGATATGGACGTGGGGGGGCGCGCGATGAGTGCGGCGGCAGTAATCGCGATCGAATCTTCGATGAGGGCGGCGGGCCAGTCGGCCTCCAGGGTGTGGGCGAGAGCCGATCGCAGCGCGCTGCCCGCCAGCGTGCCGATGGCGGCGCCGGCGGCGCCGGCGAGCGCGCCTTCTATCAGCCGGCGTTGCGGGGCAGCGATCGCGGCGCCGCATAGGGCACCACTTACGAGGCGAGCGCTGAATTGAGAAGGTGCCCGCCTGCTGCCGGTTGCGGGCAACTTGTCGGCGATGAGCTCACCGAGCGCGAGCGCGGTGAAGACGAAGGGCGAGACGGTCTCGCCGAGAAAGAACAGCTTTGTGCCGCGAAGCGGAAGCTCGCCGGTGTAGGCGGCCCAGCTTATGGCAGCGGGAGCGGACATGGTTCGCATACCGGCGACGGCGCCGATTAGGGCAGCTCGGAGAAGGATTGGCATGTCCTGAAGCTGGACCGTCGCCGCAGCAGTGGCAAGCGGTCAGCTGGCGTTGGCTGCGAGATGCTGCAGGAGGATGACTGTCTTGGCGTCATGGATCTCGCCGGACCCGATCTTGGCGAGCGCACCCGCCAGCGGAAGTTCGAGCACCTCGATGTCTTCGCCCTCGTCGAGAAGGCCGCCGCCAGTCTGCTTGCGGTCGGCGGCGCAGTAGATCGCGCTGAAGAGGAACAGGCGCTCGGTGAAGACGCCGGGACTCATGAAGAGGGAGAAGAGCAGCTTTGGTTGATGAAGTTCGACGCCTGCCTCTTCGCGCGCCTGGCGACAGACAGTGTCGACCGGTTCGCCACCGTCGAGAAGGCCGGCGATGGTTTCGATCAGATGACCATCATGGTCGGGGCGGGCGGCGGCGAAGCGGAACTGACGCACAAGGAGGATGGTGCCGCGATCGGGATCAAAGGGAAGAACGGCGGCTGCGTCGCCACGCTCGTAGGTTTCGCGCGTCAGGGACTGCCAGGTCCCGTCATGCCGATGATAGTCGAAGGTCGTCTCCTTCAGCACGCCGTAGCGCTGGGCCAGAACTTCGACTTTGCGGACACGAATACGATCGTTCACGGCACTTCCCTGGCTGGCGCTTCGCATGTTGGGCTTTATCGTGGGCGGCACGAACTTCATAGGAACACCATGCGCGCTCTTTTCGCCTCGATGATCCTGCTTCTTCCTGCTTGGGGTGTATTCGGAGCGGTTCCCGGAGACGAGCCGCCGGGGTTTTTGACGGATGTGCAAGGCAAGCAGGCTCTGGAATGGGTGCGATCCGAAAACAAGCGATCTTTAGCCGTACTGCAGGGCGATCCGCACTATGCGGGATTCCGGCAGAAGGCGCTGGCGCTCGGGCAGGCGAAGGACAGGATTCCGGCGCCGGAGTTCATCGGACAGGATATCTATAATTTCTGGCAGGATCCGTCTCATGTGCACGGCGTTTGGCGGCGAACTTCGCTCGCGAGCTACCGGACGGCCAATCCGGCCTGGACGACGGTGCTCGATCTGGATGCCTTATCGGCGAAGGATCACGCAGGCTGGGTGTGGAAGGGCGCTGACTGCGAAGCGCCCGCTTACCGGCGGTGCCTGATCTCGCTCTCCAACGGCGGCGAGGACGCGAAGACCATACGCGAGTTCGACCTGATCACGCGATCGTTCGTGCCGGGCGGCTTCTCCTTGCCGCGATCCAAACAGGACGTGGACTGGGCAGGTGAGAACGCGGTCCTGGTCGCACGCGATTGGGGACCGGGGACGATGTCGACCTCCGGCTATCCGTTCGTGCTGAAGATGGTCAAGCGCGGTGAGGCGCTGACGTCGGGAACCCCGTTTTTTCGAGGCAAGGTCTTTGATGTGGGGGTCAGCGGCGGACTTGCCATCGATGGCGACGGTCATCGCGTGACGGTGGTGGTTGAACAACTCGACGCGTTCGACAGCAAATATTACCTGGCCTCAGGCACAAGTCTGACGCCACTTGGTGTTCCGGCGCGGTCGGAGATGCAGGGATTTGTTAAGAACCGGCTGATCTTCGAGATCGACAGTAATTGGCATCCTTCGAATGGACCGTTGGTGAAGGCTGGCAGCTTGGTCTCAGTAGATCTGGGACGTGCCGGCAACCCCGTCGAGACGATCTTTGTGCCAGGGCCGCGCCAATCCTTGCTGAACGCCGCCACTACCCGCGAGACAGTAGTGGCTGCGATCGACGACAATGTCCGCGGCCAAGGGTGGATCTATTCAGCTTCGGGAAATGGTTGGACGGGTCGCCGCCTGGCGTTGCCGGATAATGCATCGATTGACGTCGTGACTGCGTCCGACAAGCGGGATCAGGCATTTCTCAGCGTGACGGGATTTCTTAGTCCGACGCAGGTTTGGCTCATGAATGCCGATGCGGTGCTGATGCTCAAGGCGCTACCGGCCAAGTTCGACGCGTCGGGGATGGTGGTCGAGCAGGACGAGGCCTTGTCGAAGGACGGCACGAAGATCCCCTACTTCCTGGTACATGCCAAAGGCATGGTTCTGGATGGCAAGAATCCAACCCAGCTCTACGCTTATGGCGGTTTCCAGGTCTCGATGACTCCCATCTACGATCCGAATCTCGGCGCTCTTTGGCTGTCGCATGGTGGCGTGTACGCACTGGCCAACATACGAGGCGGTGGCGAGTTCGGACCGGCTTGGCACGACGTGGCGACAAAAACGCATCGGCAGATCGCTTGGGATGATTTTGCGGCGGTCGGCGAGGACTTAATCGCGCGGAAGGTGACCGATACGCGTCATCTGGGGATACGCGGAGGGTCAAATGGCGGGCTTTTGATGGGGGCCGAGTTCACCCAGCATCCAGAGCTCTGGCATGCGGTGGTGATCGAAGTTCCGCTGCTCGACATGGAGAACTACGAAACCATGTCGGCCGGTGCATCGTGGGTTGGTGAGTACGGCAGCATGTCAAACCCTGATGAGAGGAAGTTCCTTCAAAGCACATCGCCTTTGCAAAACCTGCGGACGGGCATCGCCTATCCGGAGCCTTTCATCTTTACGACGACGAAAGACGATCGGGTCGGGCCGGTGCATGCACGACGTTTCGCCTGGCGGCTGGGTGAACTGCACGTGCCGTTTCTCTACTACGAGGAGATGGAGGGTGGACATGCGGCTGGCGCCAATCTTCGGGAAGTCGCGACAGAGCGGGCGCTTGAATACACCTACCTGACGATGAAACTGATGGAATGATGATTAATGCATCGCCGGCCAGGGCTCTGCCCCTGGACCCCGCTGGGGGCAGCGCCGCCAGACCTGCTTTGTGGAACCTGGAATGGACCCGGTTACTGCGCTGGACGCGGGCTGAGGCGGGGTGGGCGGACCAGCAGCAACGTGGCGGTTGCCAGTGAAATGGCGGCAGCCGCTAGCCAAACCAGGCCCGGCATCGAGGCCGGACTGTGAGCGAAGGCGAAGGCGACGACGAGCGGACCCGGGATGC
>CAXUIA010000062.1:7364-9850 GCA_964250835.1 uncultured Acetobacteraceae bacterium
GGCTGGTGAGGCTGACGAGAGCGCCTTGCAGCCGGCCCTGGTGGTCGGCCGGAACGTGGCTTGAGATGAGGGCCTGGAGAGACGGTGCGGCAACGCCGCCGAGGCACCAGAACGGCATCAGCGCGAAGGCCGCCCAGCCGTGAGTGGCCAGACCGAAGAGGGCGTGCGCGGTGCCGTCCGAGAGCGTGCCGACGACGACGCTGCCACGCTCACCGATCCGGCGGGTCATCGGACCGACCAGAAACCATTGCGAGACAGCGTGGAGAAACCCGTAGAAGGCGATCGAGATGCCGACGAGGCCGGCGCCCCAGCCGAAGCGGGTTTGGCAGTAGAGCACCCAAAGCGATATCGGAACCTGGGCCCCGATCATGATGAGGGCGAAAAGCGCCACGAGCGGCGGAACGCCAGGGTGGACCCGCAGGACCGCGAAGCTCGGGATCAGAGCGCGTATGGAGAGACGAACCGGGACTTTGGGACCGATCCGGGTTTCCGGTAGCAGAGCGAGGACGAGCAGCGCGTTGGCGGCGTTGAGGCAAGCCGCGAGCAGGTAGGGTGCACGCAGCGAGAAGGCACCGAGCAGGCCGCCGATGGCGGGGCCCGCGATGAGGCCGATGCCGATGACGGCGCTCATCTGGCCGAAACGCTCAGCCCGGTGTTCGGGATCGGTGATGTCGGCGATGACCGAGGTTGCGACGGCAACGTTGGCACCACTGATGCCGGCGAGGACGCGGCCTACGGCCAGGATGGCGACGTTGGGAGCGACGGCCGCGATGAGGTAATCGACTGCGGCGCCAGCGATCGAAACGATCAGCACCGGCCGGCGGCCGAAACGGTCGCTGAGTGCGCCGAGAAAGGGGGAGAAAATGAACTGCATGGCGGCATAGGCGGCCATGAGCCCGCCATAGAAGACGGCAATGTGCGTGGTGTGGGCAAGTTGGCGCAGCAACGATGGCAGCACGGGCATGACGATGCCGATGCCGCTCATGTCGACCAGGACGACGGCGAAGACAATGGCGAGGGTGCGTGGCATGGTTCGCGTGGTCTCAGGGGGAGGCGACGTATGGCACGTCTGACGCATTTCGCGATTTGCGCGGACGATACGGCGCGAGCGCGGGCCTTCTACAAAACCGTGTTTGGATGGCGCTTCGAGGCTTGGGGGCCGCCGGAGCTGGACTTCTTCCAAATTCGTACGGGCGATCCGGACGAGGTGGGCGTCCAGGGTGCGCTGCAAAAACGAGCCGAAACGCTGACTGGAACCGGAATGCGGGGGTTCGAGTGCACTCTCGGAGTGACGGGGCTCGACGACGTGCTGGCGCGGGCAGTGGCTGGGGGTGGAGCGGTGACCGGTGCGCCGCTCGTCATCCCGGGCGTCGGGCGTTTGGCCTTCGTGCAAGACACGGAGGGAAACCGGCTGGGTGTCATGGAATACGGGTCGGCCTAGCTGTAACTCGGTTCCAAGGGCAAGCCCTTGGCGGGGTCTGGAGCAGCGCCCCAGCCTTAAGCCGCAAGTTTCACAAGCTCGCGGAGGACGCTCTGGCCCATGACCTGGGTCGAGACGCGCGCGAGACCGGGTTGCATGATGTCGGCGGTGCGCAATCCGCTCGCGAGCACGTTCTGCACCGCGGTTTCGATCATGGCGGCGTCTTCATCCATGCCGAAGGATAAACGAAGCAGCATTGCGAGGCTTAGGATTTGGGCGCGCGGGTTGGCGACGTTCTGGCCGGCGATGTCGGGCGCCGAGCCGTGGATGGGCTCGTAGAGCGCTGGACGTCGGCCGGTGGCGTCGGCCTGTCCAAGCGTTGCCGAGGGGAGCATGCCAAGGCTGCCGGTGAGTTGGGAGGCAAGATCGGAGAGGATGTCGCCGAAGAGATTGCCGGTGAGGATCACGTCGAACTGTTTGGGGGCGCGGACGAGCTGCATGGCGCAATTGTCGGCGTACATGTGGTCGAGCTCGACATCGGGATAATCGGACTTGGCGAGTGCCGTGACGGTTTCACGCCAGAGCAGGCCCGATTCCAGGACGTTTGATTTCTCTACGCTGGTGACGCGATTGCGCCGCTTGCGGGCGAGATCAAAAGCCACACGGGCGACGCGTTCGATCTCGGGCGTGGTGTAGACTTCGGTGTTGATGCCGCGGCGGGTGCCGTCGGGAAGGGTCTCGATGCCGCGCGGGTGGCCGAAATAGATGCCGCCGGTGCTTTCGCGCACGATCATCAGGTCAAGGCCGCTGACGAGGTCGGGCTTGAGTGAGCTCGCGGCGACGAGCGGCGGGAGCACGGTCGCGGGACGCAGATTGGCGAAGAGGCCGAGCTCCGAGCGAAGTTTGAGGATGGCGATCTCGGGCCGGTTGTTGAATGGCTCGTTCGACCATTTGGGACCGCCGACGGCGCCGAACAGGATTGCGTCGGCATGGCGGGCGCGGTCGAGCGTGGCGTCGGTGATCGGCGTGCCGTTGGCATCGATCGAGGCGCCGCCGACAAGGTCTT
>CAXUIA010000062.1:9860-10660 GCA_964250835.1 uncultured Acetobacteraceae bacterium
CCGCGTAATAGGGACACCGTGGACCTCGATGGAGGCACCGCCGACGAGGTCTTCCTCGATGGCGAAAGTGACGGCGCGGCGGCGTTCAAGCCAGTTCACCACCCGGCCGACCTCGCGCATGACTTCGGGACCGATCCCGTCGCCGGCGAGCACGAGAACGCTGCGGTCGGCTTGCATCAGCCGAGATTGATTGGTGGGAGCCAGGGGGCTTGGGCTTGTTCAAAGCGAGCGATCGCGTCGGTGTGCTGCAAGGTCTGGCCGATGTCGTCGAGGCCTTCGAGGAGCAGGTGGCGGCGAAGCGGATCGACGGTGAAGGCGATCTCTTCGCCATTTGAGCGGATGACGACGGTGCGTTCGAGATCGACGGTGAGGCGTGCGTTCTCGCCCAGTAACGAGTCGTCCATCAGTTGATCGCATACTGCTCGAGGAAGGCGGATCGGCAGGATGCCGTTCTTGAAGCAGTTGTTGTGAAAGATGTCGGCGAACGAGGGGGCGATGACGCAGCGTATGCCGAAATCGAGCAGCGCCCAGGGGGCGTGTTCGCGCGAGGAACCGCAACCAAAATTATCGTGCGCGATGAGAATGTTGGCTTGGCGGTAGGGTTGGCGGTTGAGGACGAAGTCAGGCTTTTCGGAACCGTCCTGGTTGAAACGAAGAGCGTCGAAAAGGTTGGTGCCGAGACCGGTGCGCTTGATGGTCTTGAGGAAGCGGGCGGGGATGATCTTGTCGGTGTCGATGTTGGCGTAGGGCAGAGGTGCGGCGATGGCGGTCAGGACGCGGAAGGGTTCCATTATGATGCT
>CAXUIA010000063.1:0-4700 GCA_964250835.1 uncultured Acetobacteraceae bacterium
GCAGGGGGCGCGGGCATCGCCGAACGTCAGGGCGTCGCGACCGAGATCGACATCATCGAGGGCACGCTCGCCAAGGGCTTTGGCTGCCACGGCGGTTACGTCGCCGGACGCGCAGACGTCGTCGACTACATACGTTCGACCGCACCTGGGTTCATCTTCACCACCGCGCCGCCACCTGCCACAGTCGCCGCCGCCCTGGCGAGCGTGCGCCTGTCCCGGCGCGACCCTACTCGCCGGACCGCGCTTTTCGAGCGGGTGTCGGCGCTCAAGTCCCGGCTCGCCGCGGCCCGCTTGCCCTTTATCGAGACGCCGAGCCATATCGTGCCCATCCCAATCGGAAACGCCGCCCGTTGCGCCGACGTCAGCAGCCGGCTGATGGAGACGTTCGGGATCTACGCGACGGCAATCAACTATCCGACGGTGGCGCTGGGAGATGAGCGGCTACGGATTACGCCGGGGCCGTTCCATACTGACGGGATGATGGACGAGTTTGTCTGGGCGCTCGGCGAGGCCTTAAGAGGAGGGGCTCTGCCCCTCAATCCCGCTGGGGGCAGCGCCCCCAGACCCGCGCCCGTTAAGCGGGTTGTGGAAGTCTTGAGCGGATAGCAGCCAAGAGGGGGCCGGCGACCACGAGGTCGGCGCAAGGCTCGTGCCGTGCCGCTACCGGGGGTGGGGCGAGCTCAGGGCGTATGCCAACCCGCCTTGGCGCTCACGATGGCGATTGAGTGATATCAATCCGTGATGGATCGAGCGCGCAGCATCCGGCGTCGTTGAGTAATGATGGCGGCGAGGCGGTCGCCGACGCCGGGATCGCGCCACAACAGCACCAGCGATCCGAACAGTCCGCCATGCAGGAGCAGCGCTCCGAGCTTCAGGTGCGCCATGTCCCAGATCAAGCCCGGACCCATCCACATCGAGACCAAAGCCGTTGCATAAGCGGTGAGCCAAAAGGGCGAGGCCGCACTGTCCAATCGCCACACGATCCCGGCGGTCACCGCCGCGGCCATCGTCATCTTCAACAACGCCATGCTGCGCAGCAGGCGCGTGAGATCAGCCCCGTCACGCATGACAGCATGCGAGGCAGCCAGGTGACCGGTTGCCGAGAAACCGGCCAGCAAGGCGGCTCCAGCCACCATCATGGCCAAGAGGCGCATCAGGCCGCCTCGCCAATGTGGCCGCGATCTCGCCCCAATGATCGAGTGTACGCTCAGATCCATTGCCCGACCTCGATACCTGCAAGGAGAGAAGATAGTCCGACGGCGTGAAACGGGAAGTCCGTTCGGATCAGGCCCCGTCCGCCTCAGCGCGACACCGGCGCGGTCAGTGCCACGCCGAACATCTCACCGGATGACGTGAGTTCGAGCGGCAAGCGCCCCGCCATATTAAGGGAGGTGGTTGCCTCCCGTAACCCCGTAAACCTCGCCCGTCACGTAGCTCGACTCTTGCGACGCCAATAGCACGTAGATGGGCGCGCACTCCGCCGGTTGGCCTGGCCGGCCCATCGGCACCGCCGAACCGAGATCCGGTATTTTCTCCGGCGGCTGCCCGCCCGATGGCTGTAGCGGCGTCCAGAACGGTCCCGGCGCCACCGCGTTCACGCGGATCCCCTTGCCCACGATCTGCTTGGCGAGCGAGTGGGTGAAGTTGGCGATCGCCGCCTTGGTGCAGGCGTAGTCGAGCAGCATCGGCGACGGCTGGTAGCCTTGGATGGACGTCGTGTTGATGATCGTGGCCCCCGGCGGCATGTGCGGGATCGCCATTTTGGACAGCCAGAACATCGCCAGGATGTTGGTGCGCAGCGTCTGCTCGAACTGCTCGGTGGTGAGTTCGGCGATGTCCTTGACCGCCGTCTGCTTGGCCGCGTTGATCACCAGGATGTCGAGCCCGCCCAGCTCGCGCACCGTGTGGTCGATCAGGCGCCGGCACACGCTTTCGTGGCCGATGTCGCCCGGCACGGCAACGCACGTCCGGCCCTCCGCCTTGACCAGCGCCACCACCTCGTCCGCGTCCGGCTGCTCGGCTTCGAGATAGCTCAGCACGACGTCCGCACCCTCGCGCGCGAAGGCGATTGCGACCGCCCGCCCGATACCGCTGTCCGCACCGGTGATCAGCGCCTTGCGTCCGGCCAGCCGTCCAAATCCGCGATAGCTCTTCTCGCCGCAATCGGGCTTGGGGCCCATATCCCGCTGCAGCCCGGGTGCGGACTGTGTCTGGTCGTCGAATTTCGGGGTCGGATACTGCTTGAGCGGGTCTTGCATGGCATATTGGTTTGGCGTTTGGCTCGACATCGTGTGTTCTCCGTCCGTAGCTCGGCGTGCCCAACGGCGTCCGCCGCCGCAGGTTCGGAACCTCTCGTGCAATATCTGGAGCGCATGATGATGGACCGGCCTCCTCCGCTTACGCGTCAGTTCGTCCTCTTTCTCGGGCCGATGATGCTGACCAACGTGGTGCAGTCGCTCTCCGGCACGTTCAGCAGCATCTATCTCGGGCAGATGATGGGCGTGCGCGCGCTCGGCGCCGCGACCGCATTCTTCCCGGTGATGCTGGTGCTGCTCTCGCTGCTGATGGGGATGGCGGCCGGCACGTCGGTGCTCGTCGGGCGCGCGTTCGGTGCCGGCGACAACGACCGGATCCGCGTGATCGCTGGCACGTCGCTCGCCGCCACCTTCGCCATGGGGCTCGCCACCGCAGTTCCGGGCGTGATGTTCGCCGGTCACATCATGCGGGCACTCGCGACACCGCACGTCATCGTCGGGCCCGCCACCGCCTACGCGCGGGTGATCCTCGCGTCGATGCCGTTGTTCTTCCTCTTTTTCTTGCCGCAATCGGTGCTGCGCGGCGTCGGCGACAGCAAGACCCCGATGCGTATGGTGCTGGTCTCCACCGTCGTCGGACTGGTCACGACGCCCGCGCTGATCCGGGCCGGCGTTGGCATCATCAGTCCGGCTATTTCCTTCATTCTCGGTATGGTGCTGGGTCTATGTTGGGTGGCGCGCTTCCTGATCCGGACCGGCAATCCGCTCGCACCGACGCGAGCGCTCGCCGCCCAGCTTCGGATCGACCGCGCGGTCTTTCGCGAGATCCTGCATCTCGGGCTGCCGAGCTCGGCCCAGATGATCGTCATGTCGGTGGCCGAACTCGTGCTGCTCGGTCTCATCAACCGCTTCGGCGCGGACGCAACGGCTGCCTACGGCGCAGTCAACCTGCTGCTGAGCTACATCCAGTTCCCCGCCTTCTCGATTTCGATCACCGCCTCCATCCTCGCGGCTCAGTCGTTCGGTGCAGGCCGCTTCTCGCAGCTTCAAGACGTCACCCGAATTGGGCTCGTCCTGAATCTCGTCGTCACTGGCGGGCTGGTGGTGCTGTCTTACCTTATCGCGCCGCTGCTGCTTCGCTTGTTCATCAACGACCCCAACGTCGTCGCACTCGCCGCCCATCTGCTGCACGTCGTCGCCTGGAGCACCGTGCTGTTCGGAATGGCTGGCGTCTTCCAGGGCGTGATGCGCGCGAGCGGCACCGTCCTGATGCCGATGGCGCTGTCCATCGCGGCCATCGCCGTGATCGAGGTGCCGCTCGCCACTTGGCTCAGCCGAACGCGCGGGCTCGACGGGATCTGGTTCGCCTACGCTGCCACCTTCTCGGCGATGTTCCTGCTGCAGGGGGCGTTCTACGGGCTGGTCTGGTCGGAGCGGGCAAGGGCACTCTCCAAACTTCCCGGACCGCAAGCGTCGCTCAAGCACGCAGGACCAAGCGCCGCAGGCGTTTAGGTCTTGGAGGGCCGGGGACGTCATGCGTCTACGCATGCCCTCGACACGAACCCTGGACCCGTCGTGCGAACCACGCTCTCGCGTGACGGAGCGAGCCGCCCGACTTGAAGTCGTGGTGTCCAGAGGCGCAGCCTTTGGCGGGGTCCAGGGGCAGAGCCCCGAGCTGGTTTGACCAAAACCTGCGACGTCCAAGTAGCGGACGATCGAGCTCGCGCGTCCTATCTCACGTGGTTTGCTCCAGGGGTTCGCGCGCCATCAGAGGTGAGAGCGAGAGCGCGTTCCGTGGTTCAAGCGACGCCAGCCGAACCCGCAACTTGGCCAGATCCGGCTCGTCCAGATGCCGCGCGCAGCCCTCGTACACGCGCTGGGCGCGGGCGAGCAGGCGGGCGTGGACCTCCCCGTCCGCGGTACTGTCGGCGATGTCGCCCAGCACCCGGAGCAGACGCGAACTTACCGCCATGTCGGACGCGCTGTAATGCCGGATCTGTTCGAAAGCGGTGTCGAGCATCCCGTCGAGATCGACGGCCGGCATCACCACCCGGATCACGTGCGGCGGATCGGCCAGCATGACGTCCGGCATGTAACGCGAAATCCAGCGGATCATGATCCGGCTGAGCTGGTCGAGGCAGGTGATGCAGGTGCTCGGATCGTTCACCGCCGGCGAAATCGCTTTCAGCGCGATGTCGACGATCTGCAGCACGCCGAACTCCACGTCCTGCTGCAGCGTGCGCGTGGGCCCGATGTCGAACGCCGCCAGCAGCGTCGGCACCGCGCCGTCAACCAACCGATCGGCGCGGTTGACCATCATCAACGGCACGCCCGCCGGCACGAAATGGCCCACCTTGCGCGTCACCCTGATCTGAAGCCCGTAGGCCTTGGCGGCGGCCACCAGCTGCTGGACCTCGACGTAGCGGATGTAGCCCGACACAACGT
>CAXUIA010000063.1:4710-6230 GCA_964250835.1 uncultured Acetobacteraceae bacterium
ACACAACGTTGATCACCGGCGTCGCCAGATCCTGCCAGGCGAGGTTCTGCATCGCGTTGCGATAGGGGTTGAGCCGGGCGAACGGCATCGACTCGTCGATCACCAGTTCGGTCTCGCGCGCGATCCGGTCGACGATATGGTTGACGCTGATCGCCTGGCTGATGTGCTGGATGAAAAAGATCAGCCAGGCCACGCAGATCATCGCCAGCAGCATCGCACCCGCCGTTGTCGCCACCGGCGCGAACGGGTGCGGCATCGTGCGCGCCGCCGGCAGCCCGCCCATGCAATAGGCGAACGTTCCAAGGAACAGGCCGAGCGTCCACTGCGTCGTGTGGTCGCGCACGAAGCTGACCAGGATGCGCGGCGAGAACTGCATGGACGCCAGCGTCAGCGTCATCAGCAGGATCGCGAAGACGATCGACACCACCGTCATGATCGAGGCCGCGATCCCGGCCAGGATGACTTGGGCCACCTGTGGATCGTCGTGGCTCGGGAACAGGAACCGCGGCACCCAGGCGTTCAGCCAGGTGTAGCTTTCCTCGAGTGACGAGAGCACCGCGCCCGCCAGGCCCAGCACGATGGCGATCACCATCGGCCGCACGAGGAACCCGCCGCGCAGCTCATAGAGCACGCCGCGCGCAAACAGCGTGGCACTCCGACGCACGTGCGGCGCCGCCCGCGGTTTCAGCCCGCCATCCATCACGAGGCGAGCCGCTCCCGGATGCTTTGGTTGTGGCGGCCCCGGTTCAATGCTGTCTCGCCCATCAAACGAGGACGGGACGAATGGGTCTGATCATCAATCCTCGCGGCACCAACGGAGCGGGAAAGACCGAACTGGTCCGCCGCATCTTGGCTGATTTTCGTCACGAAGGCACGACGAGCACGCCGATCATGGTTGCGGGACGCGCGCGCCCGATCGGCGAGAGGCTCATTCACCCGCGCGGCGGCGCGTCGCTCGCCGTTCTAGGCCTCTACGAGCGGACCAGCGGCGGCACTGACACCGTCACGCTCAAGGACGGCGGCCTCGACGCGGTGTTCCGCTTAGCCGGAAGCCACGCGGCCGCGGGCGACGCCGTTCTGCTCGAAGGCTCGACCCTGAGCGAGGACCACGTCCGCACCGCCTCACTCGCGGCTCGCCATCCGGTTCACGTGGTCTGGGTCGATACGCCGCTTGAAGACTGCGTGCGCAACCTGATCGCGCGCCGCCGGGTGGGCCGTGCCGAGTGGGATACGATTGCCGCCGCCGTGCGGACCCGCCGCGCCGCCGTCGCCGCAGCCTGCGATGCGCTGCGTCTCTCGGCGGCTGTCATGCACGTGTTGAGCTTCGACACAGCGATTATCTTTGTTCGAAAATGTCTAGGACTGGAGAACTCGGAGCTCTGCCCCGAACCAAGCTGGGGCGAGCCGCCCCAGACCCGCGTTCTCTAAGTTTGGGATCCGAACGCCCGGCGTTTGGCGGGGTGGGGGGGCCGGGCCCCCGCCCTGGGCGGGGCCCCCGGGCGAGGGGGGGCGGGGCACCC
>CAXUIA010000063.1:6240-10620 GCA_964250835.1 uncultured Acetobacteraceae bacterium
GCCCCAAACCCGGGATCTGTAAGTTTGGGAGCCGAACGCGCGGTGTTTGGCCGGGTGCGGGGCAGAGCCCCGCTCCTTTGCCCTCGACGCTGAGCTAGTCGCGCAGGCTCACCGGCTGGATCGGAGAAGCCGGCTCGTGGTGACGCATGACGACGCCGCTGCGCGCGTTGGGGTAAGGCTTGTTGCCCATCATGCCGCGCCAGATCACCTGGTTGAAGAGCGCCGTTGGGGCTTTGTCCTCGTCACGGAAGTCGAACCCCTTGGTTTCGGCGGCCCACCAGGCGCCGTCATGGGTCGAAACCACCTTCGGGCCTTCGGCATACTGGATGCCTTTGGCCACGTCGGCATCGGCGAGCAGAGTGGTCGTCTGCAACACCGTGGACGCAACCGCGGTGTAGCTCCAGCCCGCTGACTGGGTGGTGTCAAAGACGTCGGTCATCGGCCGCTGGTAGGCGGTGTTGAGGTTGAGATGGCGAAGGCCAAGCACGTCCTCGATCGTGCGCAGGAAGCTCACGCTCGAGTAGCGGGTGCTGACAACCGCACCCTTCTTGACGTAGGGCCCGACGACGTAGGCGGTCTCGCGATGAGCGTCCATGTGATCGCCGCCGTCCTGCGCGTCGTCCTCGGTGACGAAGATCAGTGTGTTCCCGGCGTATTGCTTGCTGTGGGCGATCATCTCGACGGTCTTGCCGACCGCATAATCGTTGTCGGCCTGCTCGTCCTCGGCGGTGTTCAGTCCGGCCTGATACTGACCGGTTCCGAAATTGCCCATGTGGTCGTGCATGTAGCGCAGCAGGACGAGGTTGGGCAGGTTGCCCTTATGTTCGAATTGCGTGAACTCGCGCTTGAATTCGAGGAAGCGCCAGTAATCGGGATAGCCGTTGTCGAAGCCGCGGAAGTAGATATCGGTGTAGGGGATGAGGGCGGACGCCGCCGTCCACTCCTGCCGGGCGCCGGGCTGGCCGTTGATGGCGGCCTGGTAAGGGAACTCGATCGGAGCCGCATAGCCCGGGTCGGTGGGCGAAAGGCCGTAGTGGCTGTTGTCGGAGAAGAAGCCGTAGTTCCGAACCGACAGGCCTGCGTTCAACACAGCATCCCAGATGTGGCCCTGCTGCGCCGCATCGTTGGGACCGTCCGTTGCGCCGTCGTCGTTGTTGCCCGGCAGCATGTTGTCGGGGCCGCCCTTATACTGGTTGGCGTTGGCGGTGTAGTCGTAGCCGCCGGCTTCGGCCTGGCGTGCGGCAACTGTCGCCGCCGGGGTGGAGCCGACATAGGCGACGCTGACATTGTTGTCCTGGCCTTCGGCGACGTAGGGCGCATCGCCCCGGTCGACCCCGAAGGTATAGTTCATCGGGATGTTCTTTTCGTTCCAGTCGGTCTCGCGGCCTTCCGTCGACCACGGCCAGCCGTTGCCGCTCACCTCGCCGCTGTCGAACGTGTTGTCGAGCGTGACGAACTGGGTCGAGATGCGGTGGAAGTTCGGCGTGATGGATTTGCCGAAGAAGTTGATGGAGGGGTCGGCGTTGGCGCCATTGGTGAGGTCGCCGAGGATCTGATCGAACGTGCGGTTTTCCTTGACGATGTAGATCACGTGCTGAATGTTCTGGTGCAGGAACTGCATCGTCGCCGTGTCGGCGGGGTTGTTCTCTGTCGCGTAGCCGTTGTTGGCGGCGACCTGCGCGGTCAGGCTCGCATACTGGCTGGTCTGCGGAACGGGCAGGACGAGGACGCCGGCGCGCTCCAGCTGAAAGACATACTGATCGGCCTTGTACTCGTTGGCGAAATTGTTGCCGCCGGGCACGGTCTTGGTCGTGACGTGCGGCAGGGCGCTGGTGTTTTTGGCGGGATTGGCGCCCGGATCGTCCTTGGCGTTGAAGACATAAAGCGTCTTGCCATTAGGACTGACCTGCACCGTTGTCGGATACCAGCCGGTTGGGACAAGGGCCGCCACCTTGTGCGGCGCGGGGCCAGCGAGCGGGATGATGGCGAGATCGTTGGCGCCGCCGTTGGTGACGTAGAGTGTTTGACCGTCGGGCGAAAGGGCGAGGTTGTTGGTCGACGCGCCGGTGAACCGGTTGCCGGTGTCGGCGAGCACGCCAGAAGGCGCAATCGCGTCGATCTCCTCGAGCACGATGTTCTTCTTGGTGTCGATCACCGCGACCGTGTCGCTGTTGTCCTCCGTGACGTAGAGCTTGGTTTGCGCCTTGTTGAGCAGAAGGTTGTTCGGGCTGCCAGGCACTGCAATCCGGGTGATGAACTTGGGCGAGGCCGGAACGGAGATGTCGACGACGACGACCTCGCGGTCGCGAACGGAGGTCGCGTAAAGCGTCGTCCCGGCGATCGCGACGCTGTAGAGCGTCTCGCCGCCCGCGACGCCGTCGGCGCCGGAGGTGTTGTAGGGACGCAGGTCATACTCGGACAGCACCGTATTGCTCGACGTGCCCACGAGGCTCACGCTGTTGTTCAACGAGTTGGCGATGGCGAGGATCGAGCCGTCCTTGGACAGGGCGAGACCGGCCGCTTGCGGATACTGGCCGACGCCGATGCCGCCGGGGAGCCCGTTCGGCGGCAGGCCCGGGTAGCCGCCATGCCCGAGTTGAACGGTTGCGGTCTGGGCGAAGCTGCCGTTGGTCTTGGTGAAAACGACAACGTCGTCATCTGCGCCGCCGGAGACGTAGATCGTGTTGCCGTCGGGCGAGTAGGCAAGACCAACAAAGGTGTTGAGCGGGCGAAGGGTTTGCGTCAGCACCGGTTTGCCCGGCTTGGAAATATCGTACAGCGCGATGAACTCGGCGCCATTGCCGACGAGATCTGCCTTGGCGTCATCGAGCACGTTGTAGCCGGCGGTCATGACGGCGAGCGTCTTGCCATCCGGGCTGAGCGTGGAGGCGATGATGCCATCCGGATGGAAGAACGGATAGTTGCCGACGGCCGCCGTGTATTCGGGCTGTGCCGGGCTGAAGAGGGAAAACACAGAGCCGGTCGCGAACGTGGGCGTGATCAACTGTCCGGACGGTAGCGGTGCAGCGCCGGTATTGTCCGGGCCGCCATCGTCGGCGCGGGCGATCCCCACGCCGGCCAGCAAGGTTGCGGACAGCAGAGCTGTTCTGAGTGAATAAGAACCCGGACGACGGCGCATGTTTTTGCTCCCAATCTATTGCTGCGTTACATACAGACACGCGCGCTGACTGAAAGGAGCTAACTTGCGAACTTCAATGACACTTTGATTACTGTCAGGTATTTGTCAGGCTCGCATGCCGACATCGGCGAGATTGCGATGCAGCCTTCAGATCCTGTGACGCATCTTCACGTCGGGATGATCTTCTCGTCCATCAGATGTGCAAAGAACAACCGAAACATCTCTTCAGTATCGATGCAGTCCGCAAATCCTGCCTGCCGCGCTTTGATGGTGCTGGAGATGTTGTCAAAACCCGAGTTGAAGATGAAGTCCCCGAAAGGCCACGACACCAGCGTCGTGTACGGGATGTTCTGCAGCCCATACCGCTCCACCATGCGTCGCCAGACCGGTTCCTTGTCGGTCATGTATTCCGAAAGCGGCGTGCGCACCGGCGGCGCGCATTCCATTCCAAGCATGTGCGCCAGACGCGGCCACAGGAACTCCCAGCGGAAGTAATCTCCGTTGGTGATGTTGAAGATCTCGTTGCGCGCGGCCGGCGTCTGCCCGGCCCAGTCCGTCGCGGACGCCAGGAGCTTGGCCGACGTCACCTGGTAGAGCGCGCCGTACGCCGCATGCGTACCCGGGAAGCGCAGCGGCAATCCCAGTTCCTTCGAGATCGCGGCATAGATCGCGATTACCATCGCCAGGTTCATCGGATTGCCGACGGCATATCCGCAGATCGCCTCCGGCCGCAGCGCGGTCCAGGCCCAACTCTTACCGGCCTGGCGCGCGCGGAGATGATCTTCCTGATCGTAGTAAAAGTTGGGCGGCATCAGCCGCGGGTCATCTTCGCGCGCGGGCGTTTTGAACGGCCCAAGATCGGCGCCATACGCCTTGCCGCCCTGATAGAACGTGACGTGCTCGAGCGTTGGGCTTTCGATCACGTCGAGCAGGTTGCGCAGGATGCCGACATTGACGTCGCTCCGCTCGGCGGCCGTCGGCTTCTCGATGTAGGCGCCGAAGACGACGTGGGTGACCCCTTCCATTCCGCCCAGCCGAGCGCGAACGTTTTGGAGGTCCAGCAAATCGACCGAGACCGGCCGCACGCCCGCCACGTGACCCTCGGCGCGTCGCGACAGCGCATAGACCACCGTGTCGGGCTGGCGGACGAAATGCTGTGCGGCGGCGCGTCCGCTGACCCCGTTCGCACCTGCGATCACGACCGTTCTCATCCGACCTCCAGTGCCTCTCTGGTCTCGGCG
>CAXUIA010000064.1:0-6959 GCA_964250835.1 uncultured Acetobacteraceae bacterium
ACTTCATCAAGGAGCGGCTTGTGAAGCGTGCGCCATCGACGGGACTGTTGCGGATGTCATTCACGCGCCGCAGTTCCAAGGGATCCATGTCCAGCGCCACGGCGAGTTCATCCATGGCACTCTCCAGCGCATACATGTAGGGCATCTCGATCGGCGACCGCATGAAGCCGGACGACTGGCGATCGGCCTTGACCATGCTGACGTGCGTCTGGATCGCAGGCTCGCCATACATGGCGGTGGTCACGCCGAAGCCCGCCAGAGGGTAGTCGTCGCGGCGCGACTGCAGCTCCCAGGCCTCGTGGCCGTAGGCGAGCAATCGGCCCTCGCCATCGGCCGCGAGCCGGATGCGATGCTTGGTCTCGGCGCGGTAGGTCGCGAGCGTGAAGCCCTGGTCGCGCGTGACGACGTTGCGCACGGGCCTTCCGAGGTCACGAGCGGCGCAGGCGATCAGTGCGGTCCGCTGCGTCATGAAGCCCTTTCCACCGAACGCGCCGCCGATATACGCGTTGACGACGCGGACGTTCGACGGATCGATCCCCGTCATCACCGCCGCCCCGTGCGCGAGTTCCGTCACGGACTGAGTCGGCTCATGGATCGTCAGCTCCCCGCGATCCCAGGAGGCGGTCGTCGAGTAGAGCTCAATCGCATTCTGGTGCTGCGCCGGGGTGCGATACACGCCCTCGACCTTGACCGGCGCCGCGGCGAAGGCGGCGGCGAAGTCGCCCGCCTTCAGCTCCTTCTCGTCGAGCGCTTGCGGGTGCGTGATTTGCACCCCCGGACTGTCTATCGTTGCCGCGGCAACCATGGGCGCGTAGCGTGTGAGGATGCGATGCGAACCATCACGCGCGGTCTCGTAGCTTTCGGCGATGACCATTGCGATGATCTCACCGTCATTGTGGATCTCGGTTCCGGTGAGCGGCATGGCAGTGTCGGAAACATAGCCGCCCTTACCGATATGGGGCGTTGCAATGCGGTAAGGCGCGTTGAGGTGGGTATAGACCTTCACGACACCTTCCAGCGCCTCAGCGGCCGCGGTGTCGATCGAGAGGAGACGGCCGCGCGCGATGCCGCTGGTCAGGAAATAGGCGTGGAGCCGACCCGACCCGGCCTCGTCAGCTGCGTAGATAATTTGGCCGGTGACCTTCGCCACCGACTCTGAACGGCGGATCGGCTCTCCCATGTTGGCGAGAGACGCTGGGGCGGCGGTGTTGATTTGCGCCATTATGAGAGTTCCATCGCCTGTGCGTCCAACAGCGCGCGCACCATCGTCGCCTTGCCCAGCGCAACCTTATAGCCGTTGTGCTCGCGCACCTGCGCGCCGGCGAACTCGGCCTCCGCGGCAGCGGTGGCGCTCGCCTCGGTCAGTCTCCGGCCGCGCAGCAGGCCCTCGGCGCCATGGGCCCGCCACGGAATTGTCGCCACGCCGCCCAGGCCGATCCTGACGTCCCGTATGAAGTTTCCGTCCAGTTCGACAGCGACGGCCGCACTGGCGTTGGCGAAGGCGTAGCTCTCGCGGTCGCGGATTTTCCGGTATAAGGACCGCCGCCTGGGGCCACCGGGGACGATGAAGGCGGTGATGAGTTCACCTGGCACTAGGCTCGTTTCGATATGCGGGGTGGTGCCGGGCAGACGGTGCAGATCGGCGAAGGCAAAGGTGCGCTTGCCTGACCGGCCTAAGACCTCCACTTGCGCGTCGACAGCCACAAGGGCGATGGCCCAATCACCGGGATAGAGCGCGATGCACTGGTCGTTCGCGCCAAGCACCGCGTGCCCCCGGTTGGCGCCGTCCAGTGCTGCGCAACCCGAACCCGGCACGCGCTTGTTGCACTGGTCGTAGCTCGTGTCGCGGAAGTACGAGCAGCGCGTGCGCTGGAGCACGTTCCCCCCTAGGCGAGCCATGTTGCGCAACTGCTGCGACGCCGCCTGCCACAGGCTTTCAGTAAGGATCGGATAATCGCGGACCATCGACTGATCGGCTTGCAGCTTCGCCATCGAAACCAGCGAGCCGATCCGCAGCTCCTCGTCCGTGCGGACGATCTGGTGCATTGGCTCGTCGCGGATCGCGGTGATGTCAACGACCTTGGTTGGCTGCATCACGTCGAGCTTCATGAGGTCGATCAGCATCGTGCCGCCGCCCTTATACTGCACGGGCGCGGTGACGTGCGCGCCTGCCGGGACGGAGGCGAGCGCGACGGCGGACGCAGCGTCCATCGGCGCCTCGTAGGCGAAAGGCCGCATCAGCTTCTCTCCATCTCGGTTTTGGCCTGGTTCACGGCCGCGACGATGTTGGGGTAGGCCGCGCACCGGCACAGGTTGCCGCTCATGTACTCGCGGATGTCCCCGTCCGAGCCGGCATGGCCTTCGCGCACGCAGGCGACCGCGGACATGATCTGGCCCGACGTGCAATAGCCGCATTGGAATGCGTCATGGTCAATGAACGCCTGCTGCATGGGGTGCAGGCGTTCGCCCTCGGCCAAACCTTCTATCGTTGTGATCCGCAGACCCTGCGCCGCAACCGTAAGGGTCAAGCAAGCCAAGTGACGTTCGCCGTCGATGTGGACGGTGCAAGCGCCACACTGCCCCTGGTCGCAGCCCTTTTTCGACCCGGTAAGATCGAGCTTGTCGCGGAGGGCGTCGAGGAGCGTCATGCGGGTATCTACCCGCATCGCATGGTCGACGCCGTTCACCGAAAGCACGACCTCGCGCGTCAGAGGTGCTGTTCTCATGTCCATGGAGCCTGGCGCGTCGGCCAGAGCCGGTTCAAGAAAGAGGGACGTTGCTAAGACCGCGCTGGTGGCGAATACGGCACGGCGATCGACAGGATATTCGTTCATCGTCGGCGAATCCCTTTCCTGAGGCGTCCCGGGACGCGACCACGACAGGAGCTAGGACGGGGCGGGATGCGCCGGAAGGAATGTTCTTATCCTATGATTTCCGGTCACAGGTTCCCGGCCGAGGGATGTAGGTCACGAACGACAGGTCTGGCCGCCCCTCGGGGGAGAGCGCCACATAAGTCAGGTCGAGCAGGCCATGCGTCGGATGACAAAGCCGCTTGCCGCCCTCGTCAAAAACCTGCACGTCGTCCTCCCGCCACCAAACCCGGAACTCCTCGCTTTCTGCGCAGATCTCCTCGACCAAACGGTCGAACGGCGCCTTGTCCGATGCCTTGGCGCGGGCGGCGTGGAACACGCGGATCGTGCCGCGGGCCAGTTGCTCCCAGTCACGCATCAGGCTGCGATAGGGTGGATAAAGGAACAGCAGGCGAAGCGTGTTGCGCTCGTGCGGCTCCAGTCTGCCATAGTCCACGAACAGGTCCGCCACCGCCGGGTTCCAGGCGAGGATGTCGAGCCGGCTGTTGCGGATGTAGGCGGGAACGGGATCGATCGCCTGGACGAGGTAGACCAGCCCGTCGCTCGGGTCGCCGCAGGTCGCGACAACCGGCGGCTGGCGCGAAGAAAGCGCGAACAGGTGCAAGGACTCCGCGCGGTCGAGGCGCAAGACGGTCGACAGCCGATTGAGCACCTCGATCGATACCCCGATGTCGCGCCCCTGTTCCAGCCACGTGTACCAGCTGACGCTGACCCCGGCGAGCAACGCCACTTCCTCGCGACGCAGGCCCGGCGTGCGCCGCGGCCCGGCCGGAAGGCCCAGCTCGTCCGGCCGCAGACGGGCGCGCCGGCTGGACAGGAAAGCGCCAAGCTCCTTGCGTTCCTTCAACGATGGCTTCCTCATCCATGATCCCTTTGATCACCGTCGTTAGCTTCGGCGCCCATCGCTCATTCGCCTACATCGCAAACGCCGTCCAATAAGGGCTTCATGGGAACGACCGTTTCTGGGTATCGCGCGAATGGTGGTGATCGGCTGACAGTGGTCGTTTTCGGAAGCTCATGCCGCCTTGGCCGCGACCTCGGCCGCATGTCGGCCGAGGGTGCGATAGACAGTCGGCCGTGAGATGGAGCACCGCTCGGCCAGGTCGCTGCTCGAATAATCACCTGTGTCATGCATCCGGCGAAGCTCCTTCTGCTGGCAATCGGACAACTTGGGCTTTTTGCCGCGCAGCTTGCCTCGGGATCGGGCTATCGCCATGCCCTCGCGGGTGCGCAGCCGGATCAGGTCGGCCTCGAACTCGGCGAAGGTGGCGAGGATGTTGAAGAACATCTTTCCCATCGGATCGACCGGATCATAGACGCTCGCTCCCAGCGCGAGTCTAACGCCGCGCGCAACAAGTGCGTCGGCGATGAACCGGGCATCCGGGACCGACCGTGCCAGGCGGTCTAGTTTGGGCACGACGAGCGTGTCGCCCGTGCGGACCGCAGCGAGAGCCTGGTCCAGGCCGGGCCGCAACCGGTTCGTGCCAGTCAACCCGTGATCGGTGTAGATGCGATCCGGCGGAACACCCAGGGCTTTCAGGGCAGCCTTTTGGGCGGCGAGATCTTGCTTGTCGGTCGAGCAACGGGCGTAGCCGATCAGGGTCGTCGTCATGGCGAAAAGTGTAATGCTTATCCTCCCCTCAATGATAGGTTTGTCGTACCAGCTATGTGAGACGCCGTCCTGCTTGGTTCCACAAGGCTTGCCCGGCGGCGTTTGCACCGTCCGCTGGACGATCCCCTTGCGGACACCCGGCAGGCGGTCGGCAACCTGGATGGAGGAGGCCAGCATGATGCAGGAAGGAGCAGCCACGTCCTTCGCAGCCCTGGACGGGCAAAGGCGGGAGCAGGCAGCGGCCCGCTTCGCCGTGCTCCGGCCCTACCTGGAAGAGGGTGTTCCCCTGACGCGCGCCGCCGGTCAAGCTGGCGTTTCGGTCCGGACGGCAGAGCGTTGGCTGGCGCGCTACCGCCAGGGTGGCTTGGCCAGCCTGGCACGCCAGACCCGCCGCGATGCCGGCACCCGTCGGTCGCCCGCGGACCTTGTCGCACTCGTCGAGTGCATGGCGCTGAAACGGCCACGGTCATCCGCCGCCGCCATCCACCGTCGGGTCGGCGCGATCGCCAAGGCCCAGGGCTGGTGCGTCCCGTCCTATGGCGCCGTCCACGCGATCATCGCCGCCCTCGATCCAGGCATGGTGACGCTGGCGCAGGACGGGCCAGCCGCGTTCCGGGACCGCTTCGAGCTGGCTCACCGCCACTGCGCCGAAGCGCCCAACGCGCTCTGGCAAGCGGACCACACCCTCCTCGACCTTCTCATCCTCGACGAGAGCGGCAAACCGGCCCGCCCCTGGCTGACCACGGTGGTGGACGACCACTCCTGCGCCATTGCCGGATACAGCGTGTTCCTCGGCGCGCCCTGTGTGCTGAACACCTGCCTCGCCCTGCGCCACGCGATCTGGCGCAAAGCCAACCCGGCCTGGCCCGTCTGCGGCATCCCGGACGTGCTCTACGTCGATCACGGCAGCGATTTCACCAGACAGCATCTCGATCAGGTGGCGGCCAGCCTGCGCTTCCGCATCGTTTATTCCGCCATCGGGCGGCCACAGGGCCGGGGCAAGGTGGAACGGCTGTTCGGCACCTTCAACACCGAGCTGCTGCCCGAGCTGCCCGGGCACCTCGCCGGCAGCAGGCAGGCCACCCCGCCGCGCTTGTCGCTCGCGGAGCTGGACCGGGCCGTCAGCTCCTTCATGGCCGGCACCTACCATGCCCGAACCAACAGCGAAACGAGCGAAACGCCGCTCGACGCCTGGCGGGGCAGCGGCTTCCTGCCGCGCAGCCCTGAGAGCCTGCAGGATCTCGACCTGCTGCTGGTCATGCTCGCCAAACCACGCTGCGTGCGGCGCGACGGCATTTACTTCCAGAGAATGCGCTACGTTGACCCGCTGCTGGCCGCCTATGTCGGCGAGACCGTCACCATCCGCTACGACCCACGTGACCTGTCCGAGGTGCGGGTGTTCCACCGCAACCAGTTCCTGTGCCGGGCGGTGAGCGAGGCGCACGCCAACGAGGCGTTCACGCTCAAGGACATCGAGGCCGCACGGCGCACGCATCGCAGATCCCTGCGCGCCACCATCAACGACCGCGTTGCGCGGGTGGCGGACTTCCTGCCCGTCCAGGCGCAGCCACCCGGGCCGGTTCCGGCCACAAAGCAGCCAGCACCAACGGCAAGCCGGCCCAAACTGCGCATCTACCGAGAGGACGATCCATGACGGCCGCAGCAGCCGGCGAGCGGGTGGGCACTTTCATTGCCACCAAGGAGCACCGGCGTTTCGCCGAGTTCGCTGACGCCGTGCGCAAGCACCGTTACATCGGCCTGTGCTATGGCGTGGCCGGCGTCGGCAAAACCTGCTCGGCCCGCCGCTACGCCAGGTGGGACATCGCCGAACCCTTGCTCACCACCTGGGGGCCGCGCGAGGCGTCTGATGCCAAAGTCTATGCGGCACTCGCGCAACACCGGGCCATCTTCTACACGCCGACCGTGTGCTGCCCGTTCCGCGAGCTGCACGGCGACATAGCAAGGCTCATCAGCCGGGTGGGTTCCTGCATCGGCAGCCATGTCCACCGTGAAAGGGTTGTCCGCACGGGTCAGATGTCCGACCTGGCCGAAGTCCTGATCGTCGATGAGGCCGAGCGGCTGACCAACACCGGCCTTGAACACCTGCGCGACCTGTTCGACCGGACCGGCATCGGCGTGGTCCTGGTCGGAATGCCCGGCATTGAGAAACGCCTCTCGCGCTACCCCCAGCTCTACAGCCGGGTCGGCTTCGCCCACCACTACCGGCCCTTGCAGGGCGACGAACTGGCCGTCGTGCTGACCCGCCATTGGCGGCAGTTTGGCCTCGCTCTCGACGGCGCCGACTTCACCGACGCGCAGGCGAGCGTCGCCATCGCGCGCATCACCGGCGGCAACTTCCGGCTGCTGCACCGGCTGTTCGTGCAGATCGGGCGCATCCTCAAGATCAACGGTCTGAGCGTCATCACCGACGACGTGGTCGAGGCCGCGCGCAGCACGCTGGTCATCGGCGCCGCATA
>CAXUIA010000064.1:6969-10194 GCA_964250835.1 uncultured Acetobacteraceae bacterium
CTCCACCGCCTGTTCGTCCAAATCGAGCGCACACTGAAGATTAACGGCTTGCCGTCATCACCGACGACGTGGTGGAAGCTGCCCGGAGCACGCTCGTAATCGGCGCCACATAACGCTGAAGGAGTCCCGCCAACTACCGCTGAAGGCCACATACGCGGGAACGCGTAACCAAGTGGCGACTGGTAGCACGAGTGTAATCTTGGGTCGGGTCCTCTTCGCTGCAATCGGGTGAGCGTCAGAACGGGCTGGGGCTGAACGTTGGCCTTACACCCTCTTCATCGCGCGCCTGTCGAGCCTCGGCTTGCTCCACTCCGCGTCGGGCGATATCCGCCGTCTGCTCTCGCAACGTGCGCAGGAATGCCCCGACTTCCTGACCTAACTGCGTCACAGCGTGCCCGTTGCGGGCCAGCGCCTCGTCCAGTGTGCCGATCTGGGTCGCAAGGGTTTTGCGGACGCCATCCTCCCGAAGCCTGGTTAGCATCTCAAGGCCGTGCTGGCGCCCTTCGTCCTTCTGGACGTGTATGCGATGGGCCGCCGCCATGAAGCCGTCCACTGCCGCCTCGTGCCTGGCCCGAGCTCCATCTATCAGGTCTATGCCGAGCGGCTTGTAGCGCTTCTCGCTCATGTCCTCGGCCGCCCGCGTCCAGAGATCCTCCGTCGTCACGGGTGCCTGGTCGCCGAGCGCGCGCCGGTGCTTGACCGCCTCGAACAGCGCCGCCTCCGAGATCATGGTGTAGACCTGAGTGACGTGCCGGCTTTCGGCCGTGTAGGTCTTGAAGCCTGTGGCGCCGGCGGTGCCGCGAGGCAAAGCGTTGATGTGCTCGCCAGTCGTGATGCCCTGGGCGCTGTCCACGGTGAGCGCGTGCCCGAAGCCCAGAAGCATTCGGCCAGAGGCGCGGTCAGTCAACTTCGCCCACTGGACGGCACCCTCTCGGCCCTCCTGGTCGCGCATGAGGACGCCGCCTGCCGTCCAGCCCGCAATCTCCACGACGTCGCCGTTCGAGCCGATGAACCCGTGCCGGCCGTCGATCATCGCGCTCGTCTTGCTGTACAGCCTCACCTTGTCGCCGGTCGCGAGCGGCATGTCGTAAGTCTCGCCGGTCCTCGATATGGCGGCATAGACCCGCTCGTCGTCGCCGATCTCCCCCCGGGCCTTGAGCCGGGCGCGCACGACCCGGCTGATGTCAGCTGCGTCGGCGTTTGTGAGGGCAGAGATGGTCACGCCGCGCTTTGACTTGGCGGCCCGCAGCACGTCTCGGCGTTCCATGTAGAGGTCGGCGATGCGCTCGATCACTTGGTCCTGGTCGCCGCCGATCAAGCGGGCAGTGCCGTCCTGGCGTTTGAGGTCCAGCGCATCCTTCGCAAGCCCCTGGCGGAACAGGTTGGCGATGTGACGACCGCGGGCGGTCTCCTGGCGCACGGTCGTCAACAGTTCCGGAAGCGCGTCCTTCGGCAATATCCGGCGCAGGATCTCGATCGTGTCGCCCGCCTCGATGGCCTGGCACTGCTCCTGGTCGCCCATGCCCTTGATAATGAAGCCATGCTCAGCTTGCAGTTGCAGCAGTCTGAGGAAGGAGCGTGGTCCTACCTGGCTCACTTCGTCGATCACTAGGACGGTGTTGCGCGAGAGGTCAACCAAGCCGTTCTCGGCCGAATAGAGGAACGGGTCGATCGCGACGGTTCGCTTGATGTCCGCGCCTTGCAGCGCGTCCGCCTGCTTCCAGCCCGTCGATAGGCCGATCACGTCGCGCCCCTTCGGGCTGAACGCCGTGTCCGCCTGGTAGGCCGCGACGAGCGGTTTCAGCAGCGTGGTCTTACCCGACCAGGCCGGTCCGGTCAGCACGCTGAGGCCGCCGCCGGTCCCGAGGGCATAGATTGCCGCCTTCTGCGCGGCGCCGTGTTCAGCCTCCTTGCCCTCGAAGTCGATGCCCGAGGCGTCGATCGCAGCCTTCAGGACGGCCGGGGAAAGGGCACCGCTTCGGTCCAATGCCTCGACGCGCGCCTTGTTCGCCAGCGTGCGCTCGATCCGGACCTGAGCGGTGTTGGTGATTTTCACCTTCTCGTCCGACATGCCGACCAGCAGGGCCGCGTGTTCGCCCCGGATTTTGAGGCCACGATGCTCGACCAATTCGACTACGCGGTCGATGTCACCGATGCCGCCGGCGATGCCAGTGCCGATCAAGCTGCGTGCGGCCAGGGTTCGAAGTTTGTCATGCGTCAGGACGGCGGCCGTCTCGAACTCGGCGGCTAGATGGCGGGCGACGTGCTCGCAGGCGCGGTCGAACCGCTCGGCATCGGTGAGGATGGGAGCCTTGGCGCCGACGAGGACGGTCTTGTGCTCCCACCCGATCGCCTCGGCCTCCTCGCGCCAAATCTCCCGCTCGTTCTTGCCGTCATACTTCTTCTTGCGGGCGGCCAGGCCGGAGACGGCCAGGATGCCGAACTTCCGCTCGGCCGAGAGCGTCTCCCAGTCGAGCCCCTGGCGCTTGGCGAACGATTTGGCGAAATTGAGCGTCTGACGGCGGCCCTTGCTGAAGGCGTCGACGGCCTTCTGCGGCACGGCCTCCACCACGACCGCCTCCTCGCGGCGGTCGTAGCCGACTGCGATGCCGAGCCGACGCAGCTCGTCCGCCAGACGGGCCTGGAAGTAGGCTCCGAACTCGTGGACCCGATCGTTCAGGCGTTTGGTGTCAAGCGACCCGATGCGTCCCTCGTCGGTGACCACCAAGTTGAAAAAGGCATTGTGGATATGCGCGTGCGGGTCGCCCGGTATGGGCACGTCGGCGAGGTAGGTGACTCCCGTCTCCCCGTCCATGACCTGCAGGGTCGGACGGGCCGTGTTGTGGCGGAAGGATGCCCAAGCGACTGCCCCGGCCTCGGCCCCCTCGTCCCCGCCATGGCCCTTGCGCGCCCATCCCAGCTCCCTGGCAACATAGCGCATCGTCGCGTCGTTGGCCCGGTCGATCGCGTTCCAGATCATCGCCGCCTCGGCTGGCGAATCCGCGAACTCCGCCGCCAGCGTGACTGACTTATGTGGGGCGACGGTCAGGTCGTAGGCGCTGATCTTCCGCTCATACTGCGTCCATGCCTCGCCGGTGTCAGCGCGCTTGGCCTCGAACAGCCGGTCGAGCACGCCATCCTCAGGCGGCCGGGAGACGTCGATGCCGAGCGCGCGGGCGACGCCGGCGGCCATGTCGGGCTTCCAGGCGGCGCGGCTGTCCTGGC
>CAXUIA010000064.1:10204-10500 GCA_964250835.1 uncultured Acetobacteraceae bacterium
GAGGTCGGCGTCTTGCGGCGGCAGATCAGGATCGACCCCCATGGCTTCGGCAGCAGAGGCCGGCAGGCCCGGCCGCCAGGTCCCACGGCTGTTCCGGCCGGTGTAGTAGCTCGTCAGGCGTCCGCCGGAGTCCAGGTATGCTCCAGTGCTGGGTTCCTCCTCGGGCCGCGGCTCGGGGGTGTTCTCCTGGAAGTAGGCGCGGATCAGCTTGCCCGCTGAGGCCGCGGCCAGCTTGCGGAAGGTCATCACGACGGGACACTGCCGTTCGTGCTCCCGTTCTGTGTGCGGCGAGGGAT
>CAXUIA010000065.1:0-2734 GCA_964250835.1 uncultured Acetobacteraceae bacterium
GCCCGCGGCAAGATCATCTGCATGAGCTCAGTGCACGAAACCATTCCATGGGCCGGCCATGTGAATTACGCCGCCTCGAAGGGCGGCATCGCGATGATGATGAAAACCCTCGCCCAGGAGCTCGCCGCCGACCGCATCCGCGTCAACGCGATCGCCCCCGGTGCGATTGCGACCGCCATCAACACCGAAGCCGTCTACGGAGAAGCGGGCGAGCGGCTCAAGCAGCTCATCCCCTACGGCCGGATCGGCGACGTCGAGGATGTCGCCAAAGCGGCCCTCTGGCTCGCATCCGACGACAGCGACTACGTCGTCGGCACGACCCTCTTCGTCGATGGCGGCATGACGCTCTATCCCGGTTTCGAAAACAATGGCTGAACCCTACGCCATCGAAGACCACGGCCTGATCGGCGACCGATCCACCGTCGCCCTCGTGGCCGTCGACGCCACCATCGACTTCCTGTGCTGGCCGCGCTTCGACAGCCCTACCGTGTTCGCCTCACTCCTCGATCCGAACGCGGGCGCCTTCTCTCTCGTCCCCGAGCTCGACGACGTCCGCCACCTGCAATCCTACCTTCCCGACAGCAACGTCCTCGTCACCCGCTTCCTCAGTCCTCGCGGCAGCGCCGAGGTGACCGACGCCATGCTTCCGGTGCGCGGCCACGAGGGCGGCTCGACGCGCCTCATCCGTCGTGTCCGATGCACGCGCGGCCACGTGCGCTTTCGTCTCAAGTGCCTGCCGCGCTTCGACTATGCCCGGGACCCCGGTACACCACGCTGCGTGGACAACGGCGTGATGTTCGAGACATCCACCGTGCGCCTCCGCCTGCACGGCTCCGTCCCGCTCGCCATCGAAGAGGGTGCCGCGACCGCCACCTTTGAGCTCAAGGCCGGCAACACAGCCGACTTCGTGCTCGACTCCGGCGGGCCTGCGCCGCTCTCCGAGGCAGGCGTCACCGAGGCGCTCGCGATGACCCTTCACTACTGGCGCAACTGGGTCAGCCACTCGACCTATCGCGGCCGCTGGCGGGAAACCGTCACCCGCTCTGCACTCGTGCTCAAGCTGCTCACCTCGCGGGAACATGGCTCGATCCTGGCCGCCGCCACCTTCGGACTTCCCGAGCAGCCAGGTGGAGTCCGCAACTGGGACTACCGCGCCGTCTGGATCCGCGACGCCTCCTTCACGGTCTACGCCTTTATGCGTCTTGGCTATACGGAGGAAGCGACCAGCTTCATGCACTGGATCGCCAACCGGATCGCAGACAGCGCCGACGGCGCCATGCGGATCATGTACGGTGTCGACGGTCACGGCCGTCTGGCCGAGGAAACGCTTGATCATTTCGCCGGCTACCGCGGCGCTCGTCCCGTCCGCATCGGCAACGAAGCGTTTGAACAGACCCAGCTCGACATCTACGGCGAACTTCTCGACAGCGTCTACCTCAACAACAAATACGGCGAGGCGATCAGCCACCGCGGCTGGCAGCACGCGCTCACCATCGTCGAACGTGTCTGCCAGCACTGGCGCGATGCGGATGCAGGCATTTGGGAGATGCGCGACAAACCGCGTCACTTTCTTCACTCACGGCTGATGTGCTGGGTCGCCATCGATCGCGCCTTGCGGCTTGCCGAGAAGCGCTCGCTCTCCGCCCCTTTTGAGCACTGGCGACAGGTCCGCAACGACATCCACGACGAGATCTGGTCGGAGTTCTTCGATCGTGATGTCGGCCACTTCGTCCAGGCCTCGACGCCATTCGCGACCAACTGACCGATGATGGTCTGGTCTTCCGCTATCGCGATCCCGACGGTCTCGAGGGTGACGAGGGCGCCTTCACCGCCTGCTCCTTCTGGTATGTCGAATGCCTTGCACGCGCCGGCCGCGTCGAGGAGGCCCACCTGATCTTCGAAGGCGTGCTCGCCCACGCCAACCACCTTGGTCTCTTCAGCGAGCAGCTTGGTGCCACCGGCGAGCACCTCGGCAATTTTCCGCAGGCGCTGACCCATCTCGCCCTGATCAGCGCCGCCTCCTATCTCGACCGTCAGCTTGCCGGTGGCCAGGACACCACTTGGCGCCCTTGAAGCACTCGCAACGCGCGCCTCGGCGCCTATGATCGGCGTCGAGGAAAACGCGCGTGACGATCACCGGCCCGGCCAACGAGCTCATCAACGACGCCCTGCCCGTAGTCTCGGTCGCCCTCTGGCTCGCGATCTACGTCGTCTATTTCTGGCGCGACCCTGAAATACGTCGCTGGCTCGAGCGGCAGGTGTTTCAGCTCACTCACCGCAGGCAAGCGCCCTCGCCGCTCTTCCCACGACCACCGCCGGCGCGTTTGCTGACCACCGCCTCACCCGCAGCACGCACAGTGGCCGCCGTTCGCGCCACTGTCTCAGCCGCCCCCGCTCCAGTCCGCCTCACGCACTGGCAAGCGGCACGGCTTCCGATGCGTTACCGCCTGCTCGGACAGGTCCGCCCCGCCAGCAACGACAATTGACCGGTCCCAAATGAACCCTGCTCCCGGCGGCGGCTTTACCGCGCGTCATCAGCCGCGAGGAGCCGACATGCTACGCAATCCCCTGACCCTTTACGAGCAGCCGCCGTTCAAACCGCAGCCACAGGATTTCCCCGGTGCATCTGCTCGCATGTCCCCCGAGCCTGATCATGGCGAAACCAGCTACGAGGGCAGGGGCCGCCTGACCGGCCGCAAGGCGCTCATCACCGGTGGCGACTCCGGTATCGGCC
>CAXUIA010000065.1:2744-3810 GCA_964250835.1 uncultured Acetobacteraceae bacterium
GCGCCGGCCGTCGGCCTGCAGCGCCGCGATCAGCGCCGGCGCGATCGCTTGCGCTCGCGAAGGTGCGGACGTCGCCATCTCCTATCTCGAAGAGGAGGGCAACGACGCCAAGCAAGTCGACGAATGGGTGCGCAAGGCCGGCCGCAAATCGCTGCTCCTACCGGGCGACATCGCCAAGCCGGCGCATTGCCGCAACCTTGTGGCCCAGACCGTGGACGCGCTCGGCGGCATCGACATCCTCGTCAACAACGGTGCCTTCCAAGCCACCCGCCAATCGCTCGACGAGATCTCCGACGAAGAATGGGACCGCACCTTCGCCGTCAATGTCCACTCGATGTTCTACCTGACCAAGGCTGCCGTCCCGCACATGCCGCCCGGTTCCAGCATCATCAACACCTCGTCCGTCAACTCCAAGCACCCCATGCCGAGCCTGCTCGCCTATTCCGCGACCAAGGCCGCCATCGCCAATTTTACCTCGGGCCTCGCCCAGATGCTGGCCGAGAAAGGCATACGCGCCAACGCCGTCCTCCCAGGGCCGATCTGGACACCCTTCATCGCCACCGGCATGGAGCCCGACAGCCAAAAGCAGTTCGGCAGCATGGTGCCCTACAAGCGCCCAGGTCAGCCGGTCGAGCTCGCGCCGAGCTACGTCATGCTCGCCTCGACCGAAAGCAGCTACACCTCCGGTGCCCTCGTCACCGTCGCCGGCGGCATGCCGATTATCTAGCGAAAAGGCCAGGGGCTCCGCCCTGGACCCCGCGCGAGCCAGCGCCCCCAGACCCGGTCCCCGACCCGCGCGACCGAGCTTATCGGAATGCAAGTGACGAAAACCGCATGTCAGCAATCCGCATCGCCGCATCCAACGATGTTGCGCGGAAAACCCGCTAAACCTGCGCCGAGCCGCCGTCTGCGAACAGCTCGCTGCCGGTGACGAAGCTGCTGTCGTCCGAAGCGAGGAAAAGTGCCGCGCTCGCGATCTCGTCGGCGTCGCCGATCCGGCCGAGTGGCGGGGGGGGGGCGCCCGCGCGGGCGGGGGCGCGGGGCGGGGGGGGGGCGGGGGGGGGGG
>CAXUIA010000065.1:3820-5109 GCA_964250835.1 uncultured Acetobacteraceae bacterium
CACCCGCGTCGGCTAGCGAATTCTCGGACAGGCTCCTAGACCTGCGCCGACCCTCCATCAACGAACAGTTCGCTGCCGGTGACGAAGCTGCTGTCATCCGAAGCAAGGAAGAGGGCGGCGCCCGCGATCTCGTCGGGATCACCCATCCGGCCGAGTGGCGTCGCCGCTCGCAACGTCGCGGCGAACGCTTGGCTCTGCTCCTCGGTGTGGGTGAGGCCATGCAGGCCCGGCGTGGCGGTCGCACCGGGGGAGAGCACGTTGACGCGAATACGGCGCGGCGCCAGATCCATGATCCAGCTCCGCGCGAAATTGCGGATCGCTGCCTTGCTGGCGCTGTAGACGCTGAACGATGGTCCGCCCGTGCTACCGGTCGTCGAACCGGTCAGGATCACCGACGCACCATCGCGCAGCAGCGGCAACGCCTTGCGAACCGTGAACAGCGTCCCCTTCACGTTGGTCGCGAAAATCCGGTCGTAGTGCTCTTCCGTAATCTCCGCGAGCGGCATGAACTCACCGCCGCCCGCGTTGGCGAACAGCACGTCGATATGGCCCGCGTCCCGACGCACGACCTCGTAAAGCCGGTCGAGATCGTCGAGGTTCGCGACATCCCCCTGCACCCCGGATGCGCCGTGCCCGACCTCGGCCACTGCCCTGTCGAGTTCGGCCTGCCGACGTCCGGTCATAAACACGCGGGCGCCCTCGCGTGCGAAGCGTTTCGCGCTCGCCAGCCCTATGCCGCTGTTGGCTCCGGTGATGACCGCGATCTTGCGCTCGAGCTTGCCCACTCTCGTCTCTCCTTATCAACGAGCGCGATGTGGACCGGCGCTGCCCGCAGCAGTAGAACCTACCTGAAGGTAACCATGGGACTTTCCTGGTGAGCGCCGAGCAGCACGCCTGTGGTCTTGATGTCGCGCTCGCCGTGATGGGCGGCAAATGGAAGCCGTTCATCCTTTATCACCTCAACGGAGGCCCAAAGCGGTTCGGCGATCTCAAGCGGCTCGTCGCAGGCATCAGCGAAAAGGTGCTGATCCAGCAACTGCGCGAGCTGGCAGCGGCAAACGTGCTGACCCGTCACGATTATCAGCGCGTGCCGCCCATGGTGGACTACACCATGACACCGTTCGGGAAAACTCTCGTCCAGGCGCTCATGCCGCTCTGTATTTGGGGAACCGAGCACAGAGCCCGGGTCGAACAGATGGCACTCCTCCACGCGCCGGAGCTCACCTCCCGAGCAGGTTGACAACGCGTCGCGCCGGTCTGGGGGCGCCGCCCCCAGCGGGGCTTGGGGC
>CAXUIA010000065.1:5119-10412 GCA_964250835.1 uncultured Acetobacteraceae bacterium
CCCCCCGCCGGTCCCCACGGCGCCGCGCGGGGGGGGGGCCGCCCCCCCCTGGGGGGGTGGGGCCCGCCCCCCAACCGCCAAATCCTCAGACCGTCGGGTAAGCCCGCCCGCGCCACGTGGACGGCGCGCCCCGGAACGCCCGGGCCAGGCTCGCCCACTGCACAGCCAGCAGCGCCAGCACCGACACCGGATGCAGCAGAACGCCGAGGAGGCTCTGGCGGAACCGAACCGCCAGGATCAGCCTGATCAGCAGACCGCACCCGTAAGCCCCGAAGCTCAGCGGCGACGGCGCAAGCAGCACCAGCAAAACCGGCGCCACATGTCCCAACCCGAGCAGCGCCGTCCACACCGGCAAGCCCGCGGGCGTCGCCATTCCCTCGGTCGCGTTCTTGGTCAATCCCTCCCACAGCAGGGCCGCCGTGTCATACATCCGGCAGGACGCGAGCTCGGTCGCGTCGAACAGTCCAGTCCAATAGCCGGCACGACGAAACGCCCGCGGCAGCGTGATCCCGTCATGCCGTGACGACCGGATCGCCGCATGGCCCCCCATCGCACGATAGGGATCGCGACGCGCCACAAACAACTGCCCGCAGCCGGCGCCCAGGCTCGGCGCGCGCAGCTTCATGCCCATCGGGATCGGCAGGTAGCATAGCAGCATCACGTGGATCAGCGGCAGCAGCAGACGCTCCGACCAACCCACCGTGATCTGACGCGGAAATCCGCTGGCAAGCGCCAATTTGGGCTGGCGCCCCATGTATCCGGCAATACGCGACAGCGCATCGGGCGAAAGCCGCACGTCCGCATCGACGAACACCATCAGCGGGTGGCGTGCCGCTTCGGCGAGGCCCGCGCAGGCGTGCTGCTTGCCCGACCAGCCCGCGGGCAGCGGCAGGCCGTCGAGCACGCGCAGACGCGGATCGTCGATCGACGCCAGAATCTCGCGCGTCCGGTCCGTCGAGTGATCGTCGAGAACGATGAGTTCCAAATTAATGCCGGTGCTCGCGAGCACGCATCGCACCGCGTCGCCGATATTGCGTTCCTCGTCGCGGGCCGGAATCAGCACAGAGATCGGAACCGCATCGCCCGCCCGAGGCCGCCGATAGAACGGGAGGTTCAGCAGCAGCATCGCGAGCGGTAGCAGGGCGGCGCCGAGGCACAGCGAGGCGATCATTCCCGAAACCCGTGCGCCGCGCTGAACCGCTGCCCACGCAGCAAGCTCTTCGCGCGTCGCCAGCCGTCATAGATCCGGTCGGCCCCGCTGCGTCCGCGTACCAGGATCGTAAACCGCGACGGATCACGCGACATGCTGTCGCGCGCCAGCGCATCCATCGTCCCCTCAAGCGCCGCCGTCAGACGGGCGGTGATTTCGCCCACCGCCTCCGCCCCGTCGAGCGCCACCGGCGCCCCAAACCGGGCCAACGCCTCCGGCCGGCTTTCCTCCCAAAATTCGAAACTCATCGCCATCGGCATCAACACCGCGTCGCGACGCCGGCGCGCGAGGTGCGCCACACCGGGCCGCAACGACACCGGACGAAGGCGCGGATCGGTGAACGTGCCCTCCGCGTTGATCCACATCATCCCGCCGGGCACCGACAAGGCGCGCGTCGAGACGTCGAGAAATCGTCGTGCCCCCGACGGACGATCGAGTTCGACACCGAACACGCCCATCCGCCGGAACACGCCGTAACGCGCGAACGCCGCCTGATCCATTGGCGCGAACCCCGGCCGCCCGGGAAACAACCGGTAGGCCGACACGATGCACAGCGCCGGATCCCACCAGGAGGGATGATTGCAGTAGACGATGACCGGCGTCTCTCGCGGCAGCGCCGCCGGAACACCGCCCGAAAGCCGCACCGCGTGGAAGTCGCGCGACATCCGCCAGGCCAGATAACGCGCAAAGACGCCGAACATGCGGTCCGAACGCAGCGCGATCGGATCATCGGTCATTGTTCGTGATCAGGCCTGAAGCAGCGCCTCGCGTCCGACCGCGTTTCGCCCCCGTTTGCGCACGTCCTGATCAAGCGTATCGGCCGCGATCCAGCCCGACATCAGCACCATCGGCATGCCGGGACCTGGATGCGCCGCGCCGCCCGCCAGATAAAGACCAGGCAGTTCGCGCGATCGGTTCCCAGGCTTGAACGCGCCCGTAAACTTGCCATGACTGACCAGCCCGTAGATCGCGCCGTTCAGCACCTTGTAGCGCTCGTGGATGTCGAGCGGCGTCAGCACCCGCTCGACCTTGATCCGGCTTTCGAGGTCGTGCAGCCCCGCCGTCCGCGCCAGCTTGTCGAAGATCACGCGGCGGTATTCCGGCAGCATCGCCGACCAGTCATGGTGCGGCCGCAAATAGGGTGTGTGCACGAGTATATAGAGTGACTCGGCACCCGGCGGCGCCGAACCCGCCTCGGTCACCGAGGTCGCCGCCAGATAGCAGGTCGGATCGGGCGCCGGCTCCCCGCGCTCATAGATAAACTCGAATTCCTCCTCCGGATCGCGAGAAAAGACGAAGTTGTGGTGCGCCAGATGCTCATACGGACGGTCCAGTCCCAGATAGAACACCACGCCGGAGCAGGCAGGCTCGCGGCCGTTCCACCGCCGCCCGAACCGGCGCGCCGGCACCCCGCCCACCAGCTCGCGGTAAGTCCGCACCGCATCCATGTTCGAGACCACGTTCGACAGCGCCACCGTCTCGCCGTCGTCCGTCTCGACACCCCAGACGCGGCCATCGTTCTGCAGGATACGCACCACGTCGGTGCCGATCCGGAAGTCGACGCCCAGCGAACGCGCGAGCGCCTCAAGCGCCACCGGCACCGCGCGCGTGCCGCCGCGCGGAAACCAGATCCCCTCGTCGGTCTGCATGTGCCCGATCCCGCACAGCACCGCGGGCGATGCGTAGGGCGACGACCCGACATACTGAACGAAGTGGTCGAACATCTGCGCCGCGCGCGCATCCGGCACGCGCTTCCTGATCTCACGCGCCACGTTCGAGCCCATACGCAGCGATGCCACGTCCCGCAGCGTCGCCAGGTCCATGTTCTTCTTCAGGTCCATCGTGTCGGTGATGTCCTCGACCGACCGCCAGAAGAAGAACCGCTCGCTGACCTCATGGAGGTTTTTGCTCATCGCGATGAAGTCGCGATAGCCCGTGTCGCTGCCGGTCGCCGCGTCCCGGCGAAGCGTCTCGGCCATGGCGTCCACGTTCTCGACCAGGTCCATCACGCTGCCGTCGTCGAAAAAACAACGCCATTGCGGATCGAGCCGGACGAGGTCAAGCGCATCCTCCATCCGCTGCCCGGCCTCGGCGAAAATCCGGCGCAGCACCGACGGCATCGTCAGGATCGTCGGTCCCATATCAAACCTCCACCCGTCCTGCTCGAACTGCGCCGCCTTGCCGCCCAGCCAGTCGTTCTTCTCGAACAGCACGACCTTGTAGCCGCGCGCCGCAAGCACGCAGGCCGACGCCAGCCCCGCAAGCCCGCCGCCGATCACACCGACAGGGTGCTCCGTCCTCATACGGCCTCCTCGAACACCGGCGCGTGTGCGACGGGCATTTCACTTTCCATCGGGCGCAGCCCAAGGTCGTCCGCCAGCAGACGCATCGAGATACGGGCGCCCTCGAAGATCACCGGCAACCCGCTTCCCGGGTGCGTCCCGCCGCCCACGATGTAGACGCCGTCCAGCTCCTCGAACCTGTTATGTGGCCGCCAGTGCAGCATCTGGCCGATATTGTGGGCGAGGTTGAAGACCGCCCCGCGATGCACGTCGAACTCTTCTTCCCATTCGTCCGGGGTCACGATCCGCTCGAAACGGATACGCCTTTCCAGGTCCGGGACTCCGGCTTTGGCCAGACGCTCCATGGCGATCGCCCGGAAACGCGCGCGCAACGCAGCGTCCCAAACGATCCCGCCCTGCTCCAGCCGATTACCCACCGGGATCAGCACGTAAAGCGTCGAATGGCCGGGAGGTGCCAAAGCCGCATCCGTGCCCGTCGCATTCTGCATGTAAAATGATGGCGTGCGCGGCGGCGCTTTCGCCTCCTCGATCTCGAGGAAGTTGGCCCGGAAATCGTCCGACAAAAAGATCGTATGGTGCGCCAGCTCGTCGAGCGTCCCCTCGATGCCGAGATAGAGCATGAACGCCGAACACGAATACTTCTTCGTCGCCAGCTTGGCATCCGTCCAGCGGCGCCGCTTGCCGTTCGGCACCAGCTTGGTCATCGACCGCGCGAAGTCGGCATTCAGCACCACGGCATCCGCGCGTGTCACGCCCGCGTCGGTCCGCACGCCCGTTGCCCGCCGCCCCTCGATCTCGATCTCGCGCACCTTTTCGCCCAATCTGATCCGCACGCCCATCTTGCGCGCCGCGTCCGCCATCGCGCGCATGACCGCACCCGTCCCGCCGCGCGGGTGGTAGATCCCGAACTCATGCTCCATGAACGCCAGGATCGTGAACAGGCTCGGACATCGATACGGCGACATCCCGAGATACTTGCTCTGGAATGAGAACGCGAGCCGCACCCTGGGATCGCGGAAATGCCGTCCAAGATCGCGGTCAACCGTCGAGAACGGCCGCAGCATGGGCAGCGCCCGCATCATTCCCGGGCTCAGCAGCGACTGCGGCCCGCTGAACTCCTGCCCAAGCACCACCTTGAAGCGCTCGAACTTGCGCCGGTTCTCTTCGACGAACCGCGGCACGTTGGCCGCGTCCTCCGGCGAGATCCGCGCGATCTCCCGCTGCAGCCCCGCGAGATCGGACGGTATGCGAAGCGACGGCCCATCTTCGAACTTGAGGTCGTAATGTGTCGCCAACCGTATCAGGTCAACATGATCCTCCAGCCGGTAGCCGCAGGACGAGAAGATGTCCGCCAGCAGCGTCGGATAGAGAAAGAAGGTAGGACCCACGTCGAAGTGGAACCCGCCGACATCCGACCGCGCGTGGATCGTTCCCGACCGGCCGCCGACATCGTCGTGCCGTTCAAAGACCGTGACCCTGGCGCCGGCACGGGCCGCCAACATCGCTGCCGCCAGACCACCCGGCCCGGCGCCCACAATCGCGACATGGCGGCTCACGCAGCGCCCCGCAGAACTCTTGACGTCAAGGCGTTGTTCCCCCCTGCATCCGAACACAGCTGCACGGCTGGAGATGCACTCCCGCCGCCCAAGGTCGGCTAGAATTGGGCTCATGGACGAACTTGTCACTATGACGACCCACCGCGACGGCCTTCGCCAGGCGTCGCTGGCCTGGCGCGCTGTTCCGATGTAACCCCGCCTGTAGATCGTGGCACGCTTACGGC
>CAXUIA010000066.1:0-2488 GCA_964250835.1 uncultured Acetobacteraceae bacterium
GAGCAGCCCCGTACTGCGTCCCAGGTTCTCGCGCGCGACGGCGTAGGAGCCGCCGCTATTCGGATAGGCCTTGATCGTCTGCCAGTAGGAGAAACAGAGCACCGCCAGCAGTCCGAGAATGACCCAGGTCAGCGGCTGCACCGCCCCCAGCCCCGCCGTGCCCGCCACCGCCAGCACCGTCAGCATCGCTTCCGGCCCGTATGAGGCGGAGCCGAGCCCGTCCAGGCCCATCGCCGGTATCGCCTCGAAGGTGCCGATCCTGCGGTCCTCAACCTCCCGGTTGGCGAGCCGTCGTCCGACCAGGAACGGTATGATGTCCATCAACTGCCCTTGGTGCCGCAGGAGCGCGCAACCCCCATACGCGATCAGTCCACTTCCGCGAAGCCGTCGACAAGCGCCCGAACTGCTCGATCAGACGCCCCGTATCCAGTCCGCCTCCCGCTTGAAGAAGCTGGGATGCGCAACCGGGAAGCCCAGAAAGACCGCGCAAACCCGGGCAGATCCGGCGTAAACATCGTTCCCCGGCACGAACCGCACCGACGGATACCGTTCCCGCAGCCAGCGCCGACCGTCATCGTTGCGGGTAAGTCCAACAGGTGCCACTCGTCGGTCAGGCCGCGCGCGATCAGGCGCTCCGCCCTGTGTGCGCAGCAATCCCTCCTGTCCCGGCGGCCAGCAAAGGTCAGCAGAACAACGCAACAACCCTCAATGGAGGCCAAAGTCAGACACTAACGGTCTTTCCTGCGCGTAAGTGTCTGGCACGGCAAGCTGACGACCCGCATCAAACCTCCCGCCACCACACTGGCACACGCGTTGCCTACCAGACGTTGCGCCAGAACGGTGCCGGAGACACGCCATGATCAGACGTCTGCGCACAGCCCTCCTCGGCCTCACCACTCTCGCAGCACCCGCCGCGTCACACGGCGCCACCCCTAGCCTCGCTACCCTGATGGCCACAGTCTCCGGCGCCCTCGCAGCCCGCGGCCCCGCACCCGCCGTCGCCGCCGTTACCGACCTCGGCCCCGTCGCGATCGGCAGCCCGACCGCAATCACCGTCTATCTCAACCCCCGCAATCCGGCTTCCCTCGCCTCCTTCGTCGCCGCCGTCCAGACACCCGGCAGCCCCGATTTCCACCACTTCCTCACCCGCGCGCAGTTCGTCTCCCGCTTCGCCCCCACCAACGCGACCATCAAGGCGATCGAAACAACCCTCACCCAGCTCGGCTTCACAGTGGGCGTCCTCTACGCCAACCACCTCGCACTCGAAGTCGCCGCACCCGCCTCCACAACCGAAGCCGCCTTCGGCCTGAACCTCCGCCAGGTCTCGAGCAACGGCCGCCTGGGCACCGTCTCCAAAACACCCACCATCCTCCCCGCCGCATTACGCCCCTTTGTCAGAGGCATCGGCGGCTTCGACACAATGATCGCGCGCCATCCCGGCCGCCTCGCCGCCGCCCCCGGCCTGACCAACATCCATGCCGCCGGCACCGCCGCGATCACCGACCAGCCGGGCTTCTACACGCCCGGCGACTACGAGCCCCGTTATGACGTTCTGCCGCTCGTGCAGGCAGGTGCCACCGGACGCGGCACAACGGTCGCGATCGTCACTCTGTCCGACTTCGACGTCGCCGACGCCGCCGCCTTCTTCAAGCAGCTCGGTGTCACCGTTCCTGCGAACCACGTGCAAAAGGTCAACGTCGACGGCGGCACCGATCCATCCACTCCATACAGCAACGGCGACCCCGGCGAGAGCGATCTGGACACGCAGCAATCCGGCGCCATCGCTCCGAACGCAACCATCCTCGCCTACGTGACGCCCAACATCTCGGCCTCCACCTTCATCAACGGCTTCGAGGCCGCCGCCTCCGACAACCTCGCCGATGTCGTCTCATGCTCCTGGGGCGAAGCCGAATTGAACTACTTCGCCAACGCGCTCACCGGCGGCCAGGACCAGACCTTCTATCTCCAGGCGTTCCACGACGTGTTCTCCGAGATGGCTGCCCAGGGCCAGACCGTCTTCACCGACGCTGACGACAACGGCGCCTTCGAGGTCAACCGGTTCCAATATCCCGTCTTCCCCACCGTGGGCGCGCCGCCCGCCTACACTCCCGTCTACTCGATCCACTCGCCGTCGAGCGATCCGCTCGTCACCGCCGCGGGCGGCACCACCACGCCCTTCACCGCCGCCTACAAGGGCTACCCCACCGTCGACGTCACGGAGGAACAGGCGTGGAGCTGGAGCTACTTCCCGATCGGCGCGCTCGAACAGAACCTCGGGCTGAGCACCGTCGTGACGCAGTTCGAGCAGAACTTCGCCGTGGGTGGCGGTGGCGGCGTGAGCATCTATTGGCCCACACCCTCCTACCAGGCCGGCCTCGCCAACGTCACGACCACCGCCTATGCGCAGGCACTCTATCAGCTCGGCACCTCGCCCGTCCTGCTCGCGACCGAACCCGGCGGCTTCGCCGGCCGCAACATTCCCGACCTC
>CAXUIA010000066.1:2498-4758 GCA_964250835.1 uncultured Acetobacteraceae bacterium
GCATCCAGCAGGGACGGTGTCGGCGGGTTGTGGGACATGCGCCAGCCGTTGACGCCCATCTTCTTCATCTGCGCGACGCGCCAGTATTCTAAAGTATCCGGGACGCCGATCCCGACACCGGCTACTTCTACGTCCAGGGTGGCCAAAACTACGACTATTACGGCGGCACCAGCTTCGTCGCCCCGCAGTTCGCCGGCACGCTCGCCCTGATCATCGAGAAGCTCGGCCATCGCGTGGGACAGCTCAACCCGCTCCTATACGCGCTCCACTCGGAGGGAGCCGCCCCCGCACGCGACATCACCGCCGGCGATAACTGGGGCTACCTGGCGCAGCCCGGCTTTGATCAGACCACCGGCCTCGGGATCATCGACGCCAAGGAGCTCTATGACGGCCTCAAGAGCTTCGACTAGCGGCGGGTCCCATCAAAGCGGCCGCCTCCCGGCACAGCTCCAGCCACCATTGCGCCGCCAGATCATACCCAAGCTCATGCGGCAGCAATCCCGTCAGAAAACCGCGGCAAAGCCTCTCATCGACCCGAACCACCGCCGGCTTGCCTTCGCGAACCCAGAGCAGCCGCGCCGGTCCCACCCCGACCATCGCCGAATGCAGCCGCCGCATCGCCGCCTCGGCGTCGCCCTCCGCTTTTGTCCGATAAACAAAGATCTTCCGCCCGTCGGCGAGATCGTCGATGAATTTGTCAGCCACGAACCGAAGCTGCGTCTCGGCGAACCGCAGCACGTCGCCCCTGCTCGCATCCTGCGGATCACGTCCGGTGTGAAACACCATCCCATATCCATCATGCCGCACCATCCACCCCGTGGCGCCCACGAACGCGTTCAATGCCCCGGGCACGAACCCCTCGAACCGTCGCCCGATGGCATCCGCCAGCACGCCCACGTCGTCGACGCCCGCATAGCGAAACAACCCAAGCCGTTCGATCCCAAACGTCCGCTGCAGCAGCCCGAACTCGCAATTGTCGCCGCAGCTCTCGAATCCCTCCAACAGCGCCCGCTCCAACGAAACTCCACCCCCTTGACCAGACCACAAACCCAGCCCCCCAATCCGAGGCCTGGGGCTCGCCGGCTCCAGTCGGGTGCAGGTGCAAAGCTCCCGGCCTAGCCTGCACGGAGCCAGACATGCACACCATCCACCATCACCATTTCGGCTGGGACCGCAACAATCGCCCCGCGCTGCGCGTGGCGCCTGGCGAACCTGTCACCATCCAGACCATCGACGCCTCCGGCACCCAGGTCACTCCCACCTCCAGCGCCGAGGAACTCCGCCAGCTCGACTTTGCCCGCCTCAACCCCGTCACCGGCCCGATCCACGTCGACGGCGCCGAACCCGGCGACGCACTCCTCGTCACCCTCGACGCCTTCGGCCCGTCCACCTGGGGCTGGACCGCCAACATTCCCGGCTTCGGCCTGCTCGCCGACCAGTTCCCCGACCCTGCACTTCATCACTGGACGCTCGACGCCTCGCGCGCCCAGCCCGCTGCCTTCGGCACCGCGGCCCGCATCCCGCTCAAGCCTTTCGCCGGCACGATCGGCCTCGCCCCCGCCGCGCCCGGCCATCACAGCATCGTTCCACCGCGACGCGTCGGCGGCAATCTCGACATGCGCGACCTCGCGGCGGGCGCTACCCTGATCCTGCCCGTCGAGAACGACGGCGCCCTGTTCTCGGTGGGCGACACCCATGCGGCCCAGGGCGACGGCGAAGTCTGCGGCACCGCGATCGAGAGTGCCATGGAAATCACGCTTCATTTCGACGTCATCAAGGGCGCAGCACCCAAGTTCCCGCGCGCCCATCTCCCCGGTCCCGTGACGCGCCACACCGACGGACGCGGCTACGACGTCACCACCGGCATCGGCCCCGACCTCATGGCGGGCGCCCGCGACGCGGTCTCGGCCATGATCGACCTCCTGACCGCCGAGCATCACATGAGCCCGGTCGACGCCTACATGCTCGCCAGCGTCGCCGCCGACCTTCGCATCTCCGAAATCGTCGACGCCCCGAACTGGGTCGTCTCGCTCTACATGCCCCGGATCATCTTCGAATGACCGGACAGGCAGGAGGGATGGGCCTTCAACCCGTCATGCGTCTCGCACGCCCCTGGGCGCGTCGGACCAATCGGCTCCAAACCCGAACACTGAAGGTTCCCCCATCCTACTCAGCGGGTCTGGGGCCGCTGGCCCCAGCGGGTCCAGGGCAGCGCCCTCGCCACAGCCACACAGTCACCGCCCTCACCCGCAGAGCAGCC
>CAXUIA010000066.1:4768-10343 GCA_964250835.1 uncultured Acetobacteraceae bacterium
CTCGTCACCGGCGCCGGCAAGGGCATCGGCCGCGAAACCGTCCGCCAGCTCGCGGCACAGGGTGCGACCGTGATCGCCATGACCCGCACCGCGTCCGATCTCCAAACCCTAAAAAGCGAAACCGGCTGCGAGACGCTCACGGTCGACATCGAGGACCTCGAAGCAGCAGCCGCCGCCGCCACGGGCGCACTGCCGATCGACCTCCTCGTCAACAACGCCGGCATCACCTCGCTGCAGCCCGCGCTTGAAACCAGCATGGCCAGCATGCGCACCGTGCTCGCCATCAACACAATGGCCCCGCTCCGCCTTGCCCAAGTGGTCGCACGCGACCTGATCGCCCGCGGCAAGCCCGGCGCGATCGTCAACGTCAGCAGCATCGCGTCAACCGTCGCATTCACCGATCACGCCGCCTACTGCGCCTCCAAAGGCGGTCTCGACTCGCTGACGCGCGTGCTGGCCCTCGAACTCGGACCGCACAACATCCGCGTCAACGCGATCAACCCGACCGTAACGCTGACCCCGATGGGTGAACTTGCCTGGTCCGATCCGCAGAAATCAGCACCAATGCTCGAGCGCATCTCGCTCGGCCGCTTCGCCACCCCGGCCGACATCGCCGAAGTGATCCTCTATCTCCTCGGCGACCACGCCAAGATGATCAACGGCGCCATTCTCCCCGTCGACGGCGGTTTTACGGCCGCCTGAGATCGGGCTCCGCCCCAGCCTCGCCTCATTTGAAGCGGCAGCCCTCGACATCCGGCAGCCCGCCAAGGAACTGCACCAGCATCAGCACCGCCGGCGCGTCTCCGACCGTCCCCGACCCGTGTCCCTTCTTCCCGTCCCGCTCGACGCATCCCTGGTCCTCGCCGAAGCTGATGTCCCCGGGCCCGAACTCGCGCCGCTCGCCGTCCATCGCCTCAACATACCAGCGCCCGCTCAACGGAATGATCCATTGCGGATGCGGGTTCTCGTGCCAGCCACCTTCCCAACCCACCGGCAGCACGCACAACGACGTCGCTGTCCGCGCCTCGGTCTTTGACCCGTTCCATTGCGGCTTGGCCGGTGGACTGATCGACGTCAGCTCGAACGACGTCATCTCGCAACGACGATGCCGGCTCGTCCCGTCCCCATCGACGTAAAGATGCCAGTATGAAACAACAGGACGATCGCTCATCTTGCCACTCCACTCGAGTAAGGGTGCGTCGATGAGAACGGATGCGCGAGGAAACTTCCCACCGCAGCCGGCCCGGTCCCGAACGTGATAAGGAGAAAACCCGCCCCGAGCGCGAAGTTCTTCAGGAAGTCCCAGAACAACTCCCGCCCCTTGCCGCCCAACCAGAAATCGCCAGGCCGCCAGAACTGCTTCCACAGCAGCGCCGTCACGCCGCAATAGCCACCCATCACGAACGCCGCCAACCGGTCCGCCACCCCGCTGAGGATCCCAAGCGGCATCACGATCTCGACAAACATCCCCGCCCCGATCAGCGCCGGCGCCAGGCCGGGCGAGAACTCCGCCGCCTGCTTCTCCGCCCCTCGATAATTGAGCGCCTTATCCAGCGCGCTGAACGGCAGGAACAGCAGCACCAGCGTCAGCCGCATCAGGAACGTCACCAGCGCTGCGAACACCATAAAATGTCCCATCCAGGCGGCATCACAGCGCAATTGAGCGCGCGCAGTTCCAGCGGGAACGGTCCGCGACCAACCGACGTTCGCCCCGTAACGCAGGGAGAGCCGCATGTCCGACACCCACTACGACGTGATCGTCATCGGCTCCGGCCCAGGCGGCGGAACCATGACCGCCGAACTCGCCAAAACCGGCAAGCGCATCCTGCTTCTCGAGCGTGGCGATTACCTCAAGCGCGAACGCGAGAACTGGGACAGCGAGGAGGTGTTCGTCCGCGCCCGCTACCAGGCCAAGGAAACCTGGTACAGCTCGGACGGCCGCGAGTTCGCTCCCGGCCTGCACTACTTCGTGGGCGGCAACAGCAAAGTCTACGGATCGGTCCTGTTCCGCCTCCGCGAGGCCGATTTCAGCAGCGTCCGCCACCCCGACGGCCACGCACCGGAATGGCCAGTCAAATATGACGAGTTCGAGCCCTACTATCAGGCGGCCGAAGAGCTGTTCCAGGTGCACGGCCAGCGCGGCGAAGACCCCACCGAACCACCGGCCAAAAAGCCCTACGCCTTTCCACCAGTCAAACACGAACCCCGGATCGAACAGCTCTTCGAAGGCCTCAAACGCGAAGGTCTCCACCCGTTCCATCTCCCCGTGGGCATCCTGCTGGATCAGGACGAGAACGGCGATGCCCTTCCGCACTCTCCCTGCATTCGCTGCGATCAGTTCGACGGCTATCCGTGCCTGACCAACGGCAAGGCTGACGCTCAGATCATCACGGTCGATCCGACCCTCCGCGCCCATGACAACGTCACACTCCTGACCCGCGCTTATGTCGAGAAGCTCACCACCAGCACCACGGGCCGTGAAATCACCGGCGTCGAGGTCATCCGCGACGACGTCCGCATGACCCTCACGGCCGACATCGTCGTCGTCGCTTGCGGCGCCCTCTCATCCGCGCTCCTCCTGCTACGCTCGGCCAACGACGCGCACCCCACCGGGCTTGCGAACGCCTCCGATCAGGTCGGCCGCAATTACATGCGGCACAACAACGCGACCGTCATGGCGGTCTCCAAAACACCCAACCCCACCAAATTTCAAAAGACGCTCGGCCTGAACGACTTCTATTTCGGCGCCGACGACTGGGACTTCCCACTCGGCCACATCCAGATGGTCGGCAAGTCGGACGGCGTTCAGGTCCACGGCGAAGGCCTGCCGAAATGGCTGCAATGGTTTCCCGAAAAACCCTTCGACTGGCTCGCAAAACACTCGATCGACTTCTGGCTGACCTCCGAGGACCTGCCCAAACCCTTCAACCGGATCCACTACAAGGACAACCGCGTCCATCTCGACCTCACCGAAACCAACATGGAGGGCAACAAACGCCTCCACCACAAGCTCGAAAAGATCTGCGAAAAGGTCGACATCTTCTCCCACCTCGTCGACCGCGCCCTTTACCTCGGCAAAGACACCCCGATCGGCGGCACCGCCCACCAGGCCGGCACGCTACGGTTCGGCGAGGACCCCGCGACCTCCGTGCTCGACCGTGATTGCCGCGCCCACGGCATCGACAATCTTTACGTCACCGACGCGAGCTTTTTCCCATCCATCGGCGCGGTTAATCCAACGCTCACCATCGTCGCCAACGCGCTTCGCGTCGCTGACCGCATCAAGGGGCGGTTCAATTAGGATACGGGGCTCTGCCCCAAACCCGCTTGACTTAGACCAGCGCCAGCAGACCGTCCGGGTCTTCGATCCCCAGCAGCTTCGCATGCTGCTTCAGCAGCACCACCGCCAGCGGACGCAGCCGCTCTCGATCGGCGCCCACCGGCGCACCTTTGATCCCGACCACCTCAGGCATCAACCGGAACTCCCCGTGCGCGCTGTCGTCCGCCGGATCGGTGAACATCAGCAACCGGCGCCCGAGCCCCTCGCGCAACCGGTGCAGCCGCTCGCTCAGCGCCGCCGGCGGAGCCGGGCCTGCAAGCGACAACAGCGTTTCCGTCAGAGTGATGCACGCGGTCTGCACCGCCCGCATCGACGCCTGCGTCTCGCGCAGAACCGCCACGCGCGCCGCCGCATCGCCCGACGCCGGCCGGACCAGGTCGATCGTCCCGAGCGACGCGCCCTCCCGGCCGTCGGTGATCGCCCACAGCGACGCTCGCCCCTCCTCGAAACGCCACAGATACGCCAGCCCATCTCGCCCGACGGCCGACATCCCCTCCGCCTCCATGACCGCGTCGTCCACCGGAAAATCGTAATCGGGCCGCCCAAAGATGATTGCAACTTCAGCAGTCTCAGACATGCGATATCCTTACACCCACACGCCAGGGGGCACTGTTTGACTTCACCATGGGACCGAAACTGTTGACCTATCCGCGGAACGTTACCCGCGCGGTCAGGAACAAGAAAGCCGTGCGCCCCGGGCCAAGTCCGGCAAGGACAAAGTCTAGACGCCGCCCGCAAGCTCCTTGCATCCAACGGCATCCCGCACGCCACCATGCGCCGGATCGCGTCCGAAGTCGGCGTGTCGTCCACCGTTTTCCACGCGGCCTGTTACTAGGTCCCCACCGGCATCGTGGCTCTCCCCCGAACCCCGCCAAAGGCGGAGCCCTGGCCTTCCCCGACGTTCTGAGTCTACTCTCCGCGCATGACAACAGCGCTCGAAATGCGCGGCATCAGCAAGACCTTTCCCGGCGTCCGCGCCCTGCGCGACGTCAGCCTCACCGCATACGCCGGCGAGGTCCTCGCCCTGATGGGCGAAAACGGCGCCGGCAAATCCACCCTGATGAAGGTCCTCTCCGGCGCCTACCACGCCGACCCTGGCGGCGAGATCATCGTCGAAGGCAAGCCTGCCACCATCGGCAACCCGCAGGCTGCGCGCGCCCTCGGCATCGCCATCATCTACCAGGAACTGGCACTCGCCCCCAACCTGACGGTCGCTGAAAACATCCATCTCGGCGACGAGATCGCCCGACCCGGCGGGCGCCTCGACCGGCGCGCGATGAACGAAGCCTGCCGTCCCGTTCTCGAACGTCTCGGCACGCCCTTCAGGCCCGACACACTCGTCGCCGGCCTCTCGATCGCCGAGCAGCAGCTCGTCGAGATCGCGCGCGCCCTGCACCGGCGCTCGCGCATCCTCGTCCTCGACGAGCCCACCACGGCGCTTTCCTCGCGCGAGACCGACCGCCTCTTCGCCCTCGTCCGCCAGCTCCGCACCGACGGCATCGCGCTCATCTACATCAGTCACCGCATGGCCGAAGTCTACGAGCTCGCCGACCGCGTCACCGTGCTCCGCGACGGCGCGTCGGCCGGCACGCTTTCTCGCGAGGAACTCAACCCCGACGCGATCGTCCGCATGATGGTCGGCCGCGACCTCTCGAGTTTCTACGTCAAGGATCACAAGGCCAACGCCGCCCGCGACATCGTGCTCGAAGTCCGCGACCTCACCGACGGCCGCCGTGTTCTCCCCAGCAGCTTCACGCTCTATCGTGGCGAAGTGCTGGGCCTCGCCGGTCTCGTCGGCGCCGGACGCACCGAACTCGCCCGCCTGATCTACGGCGCCGATCGCGCAACCGGCGGCAGCGTCATCCTCGACGGCCGCCCTCTCACCATCGCCTCTCCCAAGGAAGCGCTCGACGCCGGCATCGCCTACCTCACCGAAGACCGCAAAGGCCTCGGCCTCTTCCTCGACATGTCCTGCAGCGAGAACATCAACCTCGGCGTCATCGAGCGCGATGCGCGCGGCGGCGTCATCCTCGATCTCGCCCACGCCCGCAAGCGCGCCGGCGATGCATTCCGCGGTCTGCGCGTCCGCGCCGCCAGCCCCGCCGTCCAGGTGGGCAGCCTCTCGGGCGGCAACCAGCAGAAAGTCCTCATCGCCCGCCTGCTCGAGACCAACCCCAAGGTGCTCATTCTCGACGAGCCCACGCGCGGCATCGACGTCGGCGCCAAGTCCGAGAT
>CAXUIA010000067.1:0-10283 GCA_964250835.1 uncultured Acetobacteraceae bacterium
GCAGCCGTGTGCATAGCTGCGACCGTCAGCTACTGGTTATGAGTCCGGACGCTAGCTCGTAAACATATTCACGCGTCGACATAGAAACGTCTGGACGCGTCCGCGTGTCGACACGCGGACGCGTGAACCTACGATTGGTAGTCAGTCACTTAAAGGGGTGCGGGTCAGACCCCGATGAGCGAGGGGCTTGCCGAAGCCCTATGAGCCTTGCAAAGCCGTACTTCTTCGGCTGTCATACGAAACGTAATACGAGGCCGCTATGACGAGTGTGACGATCCGCCGTCAGGGCAATTCGCTCGGCATCAGCTTCCCCGCAGAGACGCGCATCCGCATGGGGTTTGAAGCCGGTCAGGACCTCACCCTCGTAGAGCTTGCCGACGGGGTAAAGCTCGTGAAGCGCAACCTCCGTCTTGAGCGCCAGATGGAGCTCGCCCGCGAGGTGCTGCGCGAACAGGCCGATGCGCTTCAGGAGCTCGCCAAACGCTGATCGACCCTGACTTCCTCGAGACGGACGTCGTGCCGTTTTTGCACGATCAGGCTCTCGGAGACTACGGCGGCATCAAAGTATCAAGAGCGAGGATCTGCTGCACAGCGCCCTCTCACGACCGCTGAACAGGCTGGCCTACGGCGAGCCAGGCATCGTCGACCTGTGACGCGCTGTCATCCGAAGACGCCGTGGATCGAGGTCGAAGCAACCCGCGCCAACATCGGCCTTTGGCCGCCAGACCTCTCCTGAGGTTCCACACCAGGACCCGTTCAACTCATCAAGGCTGATGTCGTCGCGTCGACGGTCGTAAGCTGATCGCCGGTGAGCGGCGCTAGGCCCAAGTCGTTAAGGACCAGCAGCTGCACTCGCCCGATGCCCTTGAGCAGCCGTGCGTAGGGGCCGTCGCCGCGGGCCAGCGCCAGCGCTACGAGCAGTCGCGGCACCCGACGGTAGGCAACCGAGTGATTGTCACGGCAGGCCTTGTGGCCGAGCGCAGGCGAGCCACGACTTGCCGACGCCGGAGGGACCGATGATCAGCAGGTTCTGCTTGCGGCTGATCCAGTCGCCCGCTGCGAGCTTCTGATACAGCGGGCGATCGAAACCACGTGGTGCGCGCAGATCGACATCCTCGACGATTACCTCGTAGCGCAGGGCGGCAAACCGCATGCGGGTCACCAGCCGCTTGTTTCGGCGCTGCGGAACGGCGCGCGCCTTGTGACCATGCCCGCGCTGGGCTGCATGGCGGCTGTCACCGACCGGGGGCTCGGGTTCGAGGCGTTTGCCGACGGCGCGCAGAACGCCGACTTCCCGGAGACATCCTTCTTCGACCAGGAGCGGACGCACCTCTGGCTCACGAAGGACATTCGCCACTTCTTTGACTCCATTCCTGCCGAGTGGCTTCCGCGAGTGCCGGCGTCCGCACGGTCGGCGAGCTGACCGATGGACGCCGACACTGGGGAGCGGCCGGCAGACCTCGGCCTGGTCACCGCGCGATCGCGTAGTGACCTGCACTCCCGGCACGCCGCGATCACCGCGGCGGCCGAGGAGTGGGGGCTCCGGCGGGGGGGTCCGGAGTGGAGGTTCATGTCGTCGCTCACCGACGCGCAAGCGTCCACGGCAGACCTCACGGTCTCGTTCGCAGAGGACATGGACGCCGTTGCCGCGGAACACCGACAGGCAGCGAATGATCAGTTCGCGCTGCACCACTCGGCTCGCGAAGAGGCCCAGCACCGGATCGGGGTCATGCAGAGCGTGGTGCGCAGCCTGGACGTGGAGAAGGCGCGCCTTGCGAGCGAGATGCTGAAGGAGGCGATCCCGCAGATCGCCAAGGGCGTGAAGGAGGCGATCCCGCAGATCGCCAAGGGCGTGAAGGAGGCGGTGACGATCCGAGAGGTCGGGGTGGCGCGCGGGCGGACCATCCAGCAGGCGCTGATGGTGGCGGCGGCGGCTGTAGGCCTGTTCGTGGGCGGCTACTCCCTGCGGACGGTCCAGGTCTGGGGGATGTCCGACGCCGCGCTCCGCGACAATAAGGGAATCGCGGTCTGCAAGGCGACCACCCCATGGAGGGACAAGGACGGCATGCGGCTCTGCCGGCTCGACGCATTCACGGCGAGCAAGGCCGAGGCGAAATAGGCCGTGTTCAGTCGCGCCGATCTTCTTGAGCCTGTCGTGTGGTCGGCCCTTGTTCTAGCTCTGAACATGTCCCGGGCTCCGGATATCACGGCCGGCCGGGCAAAGGCGGCGCTCCGCGCCGGGCTCGCGCAGGCCCAGCGCAGCGGCTAAACGACCCACCAATCGGCACGCGCGGGCAACCTTAACTGCGGGCGCTGCCCTTGCGACGCTCTGCATCGCCAGCGTTTCGGCGGGTTCAGCGATCGCCAGATGAGTAGCGATGCACACTGCGGCTGATAATCGCTATGTTGCGTTGTTTTGGAGCTTTGAAAATGGCCTTAGGACTGTTTTCGACGAACGAGCGCAGGGACAACGCCTCTACCCGCGTTGACCGACCAATCTTTCTAGCGCTGATGTCGCCTCGGCTCAGGTGGCGATAGAGACTGCTCCTGCTCAGCCCAGATAAGTGCGTCGCTTCCTTGATGGTGACGAGCACCGCATCACATCCTGTCCACATGTTTGCCTACCTTCCTGCACTAACTTTGTATGTCCGCTGACATGTCTAGAATGCTCGGTCGAATTTGGCGAAAGGCAAAGGAGAATCAGCAGCGCGGAACGATTTTCTTTCCAGCCGCGAGATGGCAACTTAGCCTTCACGTCAAGCAAAACGACTGAATTGGAAGGGCGATCAACGCTCGTCGGGTGAATGGTTTGGCTCCCGTGCAAACGCAGCCGGTTTGGCTGTCGAGGTTATCAGATGCCTCTGATCGGCTCCGACGTGCCGCCAAGCGACCTTTAGGCTGCAGACGTCTACGAATGCTGGACCTGCGTTCAGCCATCGCGTCACTGGCGATACGCTGATCTCGACGCAGGTTCCGCGATGACCGCGCGACCTGCTGTCCCGGTGGACGACTCAACGCAAAACCGGTTCCACTCATCCATCAAACGTCGCCGTTTCTCGAACAGATCACCACGGCGATAGGCAGCTTCGACCCTGTTGCCGATTGAGTGAGCGAGAGCCTGCTCCACGACTTCAGCGGGGAAGGTCGTTATCTCGGCAGCCCAATCCCGGAACGTCGAGCGGAAACCGTGCACGGTCACGTCCTTCCGTCCCAACCGCCGCAGAACCGCGGTCATTGCCATGTTGGACAGCTGCCGCGCCAGCTCAGCCGACGGGAAGACAAACTCCATGGGCTCGTACGATCGCCGAAGCGGAGCCAGCTTTTCCAGTAGCTCCATCGCGGAGCCGCAGAGAGGGACGCGATGTTCTCGGCCGCCTTTCATCCTCATGAGCGGGATAGTCCAAACCGCCGCTTCTTGATCAATCTCGCCCCAACGTGCGCCGAGTGTTTCCGCAGTACGCGCCGCTGTCAGAATCGTCCACTCGAGCGCTCTCGCCCCCACACCAGGAACTGCACGAATATCGGCAAAAAACGGGCCGACAGCCTGCCACGGCAGTGCGGCATGGTGCTCAATGGTCCGCACCTTGGTCCGACGTGGCAGCAGTTGATCGAGGTGGCCCCGCCACCGGGCAGGGTTTTCCCCAACGCGCCAGCCAGCGGCTCGCGCGTAATCGAGGATTGCTTCTATCCGTCCCCGGACCCGGGCTGCAGTCTCGGGCTTTTCGCTCCAGATTGGCTCGAGCACCGCCCGAACCTGCGCAGTCTCAATCGCGGCGACGGCCAAGTCGGCGACGACGGGATAGACGTAGGTGGCGAGCGTCGAGTGCCATTGCATCCGATGGACGGCGTTGCGCCAGCTCTTCTCGTGAGCGGCGATATATTTCTCTGCGACGAAGCGGAACGTCAGGCCTCGGATCGCCGCTCGTTGCGCGTCCGCCCGGCACGCTTCCCTGGCCGCGTCACGTTCGGCAAGGACATCGCGCCCTGCTTTGACCGCCCTGTGATACGCCCCGGCGAGTTGGCGCGCTTCGGCCAGCGGCACGGCGCCCGGCTCGGATCCGGCGCGACCAAGTCCCATTTCTCGAGTTTGACCGTTCAGAGTAAAGCGGAACACCCACGACCGGGCGCCGCTCGGCTTGACCACCAACCGAAGACCGTTGCCATCGATGTATCGCCCAGGCCCGGCCGTTCGGACACGAGCAGCCGAGAGAGGAGTCGCACGACGCGGCACCGATTGGTCCCCCTTGTGTTCCCCTTACCTTATTCGAAACGGGCGGGAACGCAATGAGACGCGCAGAAACAGAGTCGTGCGCCAACTTGCGGCAGTTAACCGTTTTTCGAACGGGTCTGAGACAACCTGGAAACCGCTGAACCACCTTAATGGCGGAGAGTGTGGGATTCGAACCCACGGTACGCTTTCACGCACACACGCTTTCCAAGCGTGCGCCTTAAACCGCTCGGCCAACTCTCCAGACGCGCGGTTCTACCAACGGCAGGCAACGGCGGAAAGGGTCAGCGCAGTTCGATCTCGACGCGGCGGTTTTGCGGCTCGTGCGTGTTGGAAGCGGTGGGCACCAGAAGGCGATTGTCGCCAAAGCCGTACGCCTCAATCGCCCTGGGCGGAACGCCGTCGCGCGCTAGCGCCCCGCGTATGGTTTCGGCACGACGCAGCGACAGCTAAGATTGTAAGCTTGGCCCGGCGCACCGGGTAAGGCGTGAGAGGTGTCGGCAGAGCCGTCGACCTTGATGGTCGTGACTCGGGTCAGCGTTGAGGTGCGCGCGGCCTCGGCAACCTCTTTGCCGGCCCGCGTTGTTAAGGCCGCGCTGTCCGAGGCGAAAAAGACGAGGTAGGTGCGCGCGGGCGTCGGAGCCGGCGCCGAGGCAACCGGTGGAAGGTGGCGTGCTCCGCCAGAACGGAGCGTTCATATCTTAAGTTAGGACCGCCACCAGAAGCGCCCTGACTGCCAAACGCGGGAGCGCCGCCAAGAACAGGCACCGGTGTTTCGGCGATGTGATCGCCACGAAAATAGGGGCCTGGCGAGAGCACGCCGATGAACCGGTATTCGGCGGTGAACAGCAGTCCGGGGACGGGGGAAGGAACGGCCAAGCCCGCGATCGCCTGGTAGGCAAAGTTACCTCGCGTCTCGACCAAGTGCCCGGACGGTCCGCCGAACGCCGACGCAGTCACATGGTCGAGCTCGACGTCCTGATAACCGGCACCCAGGCCAATATACGGCCGCACCGGCAGCCGGAACGGTAAGTCATAGAGGACGTTGCCGAAGCCGCCATATTGCTGCTCGTATCCGCCGGCGCGGAGTGATCCATAGTACGATGGATATACCGTTCCGTGGACGTGATTGTCGGTGTGTTTGCCTTCCGCTTCGATACGCAACCCGTTGCCGAAGCCAAAGCCCAACGTGGCCTCGGCGGCGGCGGCTGGATCGAATGTGTAGGTGTGCGGTGCGGGGCCGAAGCCGAATGGCCTGCCCGTCAGGTCGTAGGTGAAATCGACGCCGCCGCCGAGACTGACATATGGTCCGGTCACGGGCTGAGCTCCGGCGGCCAAGGGCGTGAGCATCATCGCGAGACAGAACCGCCGACGTCCAAGCGCCATCACTTCGTTCCGATATCGGTTCGAAATGGTTAGCAGCGTCAGGGCTCGCCAGCAACCGCACGTTGTCTTGGCGGTTACGCGTCCATCTTGAGTGCGGCGAGAAAGGCACTTTGCGGGATTTCAACGCGGCCGAACTGCCGCATCCGCTTCTTGCCCTCCTTTTGCTTTTCCAGGAGCTTGCGCTTGCGGCTGATGTCGCCGCCGTAGCATTTGGCGGTGACGTCCTTGGACAGTGCACCGATCGTTTCTCGCGCAATAACGCGGCTGCCGATAGCGGCCTGGATCGCGATTTTGAAGAGTTGGCGCGGGATCAGGTTCTTCAGGCGCGCGCAGATGGCGCGTCCGCGGCTCTCGGCGGCGGTGCGGTGGGCGATGAAGCTCAGCGCGTCGACCGGGTCGTTGTTGACAAGGATCGAGATCCGAACGAGGTCGCTCTCCTCGTAGCCGTCCATTGCGTAGTCAAAGCTCGCATAGCCGCGGCTGATCGATTTCAGCCGGTCGTAGAAGTCGAACACGACCTCGTTGAGCGGCAGCCGGTAGACCGCCATGGCGCGGTTGCCGACATAGGTGAGATCGGCCTGCTGACCGCGGCGTTCGTTGCAAAGCGTGAGCACGGGCCCGAGGTAATCGTCGGGAACCATGATCGTGGCACGGATCCAGGGCTCCTCGATCCTCGCGATCGCGGTGCTTTCGGGCATGTCGGCCGGGTTGTGGAGCTGCTCGACGGCGCCGTTGGTGCGGGTGATGCGGTAGACCACCGAGGGTGCGGTCGCGATCAGGTCGAGGTCGAACTCGCGCGAGAGCCGCTCCTGGATGATCTCGAGATGCAGCAGGCCCAGGAAGCCGCAGCGGTAGCCGAAGCCGAGTGCGGCCGACGTTTCGGCCTCATAGTGGAAGCTCGCATCGTTGAGGCGGAGCTTGCCGAGCGACTCGCGAAGTTTTTCGAAGTCGTCGGCATCGACCGGGAACAGGCCGCACCAGACGACTGGGATCGAGGGCTTAAAGCCGGCAAGCGCTTCGGCCGCGGGCCGGCGATCGTCGGTGATGGTGTCGCCGATGTTGCAGTCGGCGACGGTTTTGATCGACGCGTTGATGTAGCCCATCTCGCCCGGGCCGAGTTCATCGACGGGCAGCAGGTGGGGGGTGAAGACGCCGACCTGGTCGACGCCGTAGGCCGCACCGGTCGACATCATGCGTATTTTCATGCCGGGGCGAAGGCGGCCGTCGCGTATGCGCACAAGAATGACGACACCGAGGAACTGGTCGTACCAACTGTCGACGAGCAGCGCCTTCAGCGGGGCGCCCGCGTCACCCTTAGGCGGCGGCAGACGGGTGACGAGGGCTTCGAGCACGCCCTCGATGTTCAGCCCGGTCTTGGCCGAAATCTCGACCGCGTCGTCGGCCGGGATGCCGATCACATCCTCGATCTGCTGGCGGACCCGCTCGGGCTCGGCGGCGGGAAGGTCGATCTTGTTCAGAACGGGCACGATCTCGTGGTTGGCGTCGATCGCCTGGTAGACGTTGGCGAGCGTCTGCGCTTCCACGCCCTGGCTTGCGTCGACGACCAGCAGCGAGCCCTCGCAGGCGGCCAAGGAGCGGCTGACCTCGTAGGCGAAGTCGACGTGGCCCGGCGTGTCCATCAGGTTGAGCTGATAAATCAGGCCATCCTTGGCGGGATAAAGCAGACGAACGGTTTGCGCCTTGATGGTGATGCCGCGCTCGCGCTCGAGATCCATGCTGTCGAGCACCTGGGCATGCATCTCGCGCTCGGTCAGCGCACCGCACGCCTGGATCAGGCGGTCGGCAAGCGTGGACTTCCCGTGGTCAATGTGGGCGATGATGGAGAAGTTCCGGATCCTGGAGAGCGGGGTTTCGGTCATCGCTTCATCCGGGGGCTCTAACTCTCTGGGGCAAGCGCGTCATATGGGCCGCGTTGAGGTGTTGTTTATGTCTGGCGGCGATGCGCCGTATCGCGCCTTTATGCAGTCCGGCGTCAAGATTTGGCCAGTGAACGGTTGGCGTCCTGCCGATCGATCCGGATGCCAGATATGCCCGACACCTTACGCGACCGTCGAATCCGTCATGCACGCGCGCTGCTCTCCGCGTCTCCGGGAGGGTTGATCGCGGAGGCGGGGGATCTTGCCGGGCGGGACGTTCTGGTGCTCGGTCACTCGGTGGGTGAGACGCTCTGCGAGCTAATTGCCACCGAGTGCCGGTCGGCGGAGGCGCGTGTGCCCGGGTGCCGCGTCGACAGGCATGCGGTCGACGTCGTTCTGGTGCCGAACCTGGCCGAGGGCGCGTCGGGTGCGATCATCAAGCAGGCGATCGCGGCGCTGGCGCGTGGCGGACGGATCGTTGTGCGGTTGCCGCCCACCGCAAGCCGGCTCGCGCACGAGTTGCGGGAGACGCTGGTGCTCTCGGGATTCGACCAGATCCTCGAAGTGCGCGGCGGGGCCGCACGGGTTGTCTCGGCGTCGCGGCTGGCCGCGGCTTAGATACCGTCCGGCTGGCCGCGGCTTAGATACCGTCCGGCTGGCCGCGGCTTAGATACCGTCCGGCTGGCCGCGGCCCAGATACCCCGCAGGCCTCGCTGTCCGGCCCTGCCCTGAACAGGTAGCGCCAGCACCCGAAGCTGAACGGGCTTGATCTCGGCTGCGCTGCAATCATAGCTGCCGTCATGAAGTCTGAGCTGGTCGCCGGTTCCGAAGGGCGGCTGCCCTCTGGCGGGGTGCGGGGGCGTCACGCCAATGGCGTGCTGAAGCACCGATCGCGCGATGAGTGAGGCAGCCTACGCCGTCCGCCTCGGCGTGACGTCGATCGTGGCGATCGCGCTGTCCATGGCGCTCGAGCTGCAGACGCCCGCCTGGGCCGGCTGGACGGTGCTCTCGGTGTCGCTCGCGACACGTGCGAGCTCGTTGCAGAAAAGCATGTGGCGCGCCGGCGGCAGTATCGCGGGCGCCATCATCAGCTTCGCGCTCGTCGCGGGCTTTGCACAGTCCACGCTTGCCTTCGACATCGCGCTCGCGCTCTGGCTGGCCCTGGCGGCGGCCGGATCGAGCGTAGAGCGCGGGCAGCGGTCCTACGGCTTCGCGCTGCTTGGTTTTACCGTGCCGATCGTCACGCTTGCCAACGTCAACACGCCGCTGCTCGTGTTCGGGACCGCGGTCGATCGATGTTCAACCCTGCTGCTAGGGATCGCCTGCGCGCACGCCTCCTCGGTTCTTGTGGCACAGGGCGTGTCGACGGTGAGCTCCCGTCTCGCTGCGGCGACCGAGAATGCCGCGGCCGCTTGCCAGGCGTGGCTGCGCGCGAGCGAGGGTCCACCGCCCATCGCGACGGTGCTGGGGCTTGAGGCGGCGGTCGCGGACGCGTTCACCGAGCAATCATCGCTGCGCACCGGTGGGCGCCCTACATCGGATGCCCCCATCAGGCTGTTGCGGTTGGTTGCGGCGGGCCTGCTTGGACGACATCTGGGATCCCGGAGCAAGGCTGATCCGGGAGTTCTGCTCGGGTTTGGGCCGCACGCGCCTGAGCAACAGTTGCGCCGGGTGCTGGTCGGAGCGAGGCTGATGCGCGCCGGCCGGCGGCTGGGCGGCCGCGTGGCGCCGACGCAATCGCTCGCCATCGACCGGGATGGACGGCAGGCGTTCAACAACGCAATCCGGACGGCGGTCGCCGTCTCGGCGCTCAACGCGTTCTGGTATGCGTCGGAGTGGCCGTACGGCGCGAGTGCGGTGACGTGGGCGGCGCTGCTGTCGGCGCTGTTCGCTGCGCGACCGGACGCCGCGCGGGCGACACTCAACTTCCTGATCGGGGCGGCGTTGGCCTCGGTCGTCGGGGTGTTCCTGCACTACGGCGTGCTCACGGCGAGCGGAAGTTTTTGGCTGCTGGCGGCCGTGCTGCTGCCGGTGTGCATGATGGCGGCAATAGCTCGGTATGATCGGCGTGCAGCGATCGGCTCCGGCTACGCGATGGTGGTTCTCAACATCCTGGCACCTGACAACATCATGCACTATCAGCTCGATCAGACGCTTAACGAGGTCCTGGCCGACCTGCTCGGCATGGGGACTGCGGTGGTTGCCTTTGGCGCGCTGCCGCCGCCAGCCTCTCCTGCCACACGCCGGTGGCGGGCGAAGCGGCGCATGGCGAGGGGGCTACGTGTCGTCGCATGCTGGCCGAGGTTGCTGCTGCCGTCGCATGACCGCTGGCTCGGCCGAATGTCGGATCGGCTCGCGCAGCTGGCGCCCGAAGACGCCGAGGCCAACCGGGGCGGGCAGACGCTGCTGCTTGCGGGATCGCTGCTGCTCGCGGTCAGGCGGGAGGATGACCAGCTGGGACGCGACGTCGGCGCAGCGATTTGGGGCGGGAAGCGGGGCGGTGCGGCCGCCCTGCGGGTCACGGGCGGGTTGGCGCCGCTACAGCGCGAGCGGCTGGCGGCGCTCACCACCCTGCTCGATGCGGGAACGCTCGCCGGATGGCCGGGATTGCCGCCCGGCTTGGCGCGATGATGCCGCTTCGTGAAGTTGATTTTGTGGGGCTGTTCGTCACGCCGGCGGTGCCCTGCATGGCGCTGGCGCTGGTTCTCTCGCTCCTGTTGCGTCGGGTGCTGGACAGAACGGCGATCAACCGCCTTGTCTGGAACCGGGCGCTGTTCGACCTCAGCGTGCTG
>CAXUIA010000068.1:0-10184 GCA_964250835.1 uncultured Acetobacteraceae bacterium
CGTCCAATCCGTTCGCCAATCTGACCAACTTGTCACTGGCTCCGATGGAGGTCCCTCCCACGCCGAATTTTCACAGGCGAGGACGCGGTGGGTCCGGCAGCGACATCAACCTGTCGCTGGGACCGTTGGTTAAAGGTGGCCGCTTCAACATGCCGTTTTCGATGTCAGGCGGGCACGGCATGACGAGCGACTACAGGGAGCTGCTCGATGACTGGGTTGAACGTCACAAGTTCTACCCGCAGTCGGCGGCGGATCGTGGCCATGACGGACAGGTGGCGATCCACGTCGAATGGAACCGAGATGGACGGGTGCTGAACGTCCACATGATCTATGGGTCCGGCGACGATGACCTTGACGATGCCTGGGTGAGCATCTTTCGCGGCGCGCACCTCCCGCCGCCGCCGCCGGACGTGCCAGGCGATCCGATCGAGTACGACATGATCATGAACTACGAGCTTCTGCACTGAAACATCAACGCGGGTTGGCGCAAGCTGGCCGCGGGGCTTGCGATTGTTACATGATCACGTTCGTCTGAGCTGACGCGCGATAACAGTCTATCGTCGTTTACAGCCAGGCGGATGACATTATACGTCGCATACTGTTACGCGCACGTGACGAGGTCGAGGGGTGGCCACTTGTTTCGAGACCTGTTCGATCCGTCAGGCCTGACACCGCACGGCTTCTGCCTGCTTTGGCAGCCTGGGCTGATCTGGCTGCACGCCCTGTCGGACGCTGCTATCGCGCTGGCGTACTTCTCGATCCCGGTGGCGCTGGCGGCGATCGTGCGGCGACGCAGGGATCTGGAGTTCGGATGGATCTACCTGGTGTTCGCCGCCTTCATCATGTCATGCGGGGTCACGCACGTCATGTCGATCGTGACTCTCTGGATACCGGTGTATCAGATCGAGGGACTGATCAAGGCGCTTACAGCGGTGCTGTCCATCATCGCCGCCGTGGCGGTCTGGGTGCTGATGCCGCAGCTGCTGGCGCTGCCCTCGCCGACGGCTCTGCAGGAGAGCGAGGCACGCCTGCATGACATGCTCATCAAATTGCCGGCTGCGCTGTGCTCGCTTGATAATGAAGGTCGACTGACCGTTGCGAGCGATTACATGGCCGATCTGCTCGACCGGGAGCGCGGCGACATCATAGGCCGGAAGCTGACCGATTTTGTCCCGCCCGGCCAACAGTCGAGTGGGCGGGACGCGCTCTCGCTGACCGTCCTGACGGGCGAAATACGCGAGCTCGAGGGACAACTGGTGTCGGCCAACGGCGCGGTTCTCGACGTGCTGATCTCCACCCGGCTACGGCAGCTTGGCGGCTCGGACAACGTGCTGACGGTGGTGACCGACGTCACCGCGCGCCGCCGTGCGGAATCGGCGTTGCGCGACAGCGAGGAGCGGCTGCGCCAGTCGCAGAAGATGGAGGCGATCGGCAAGCTGACGGGGGGGATCGCGCACGACTTCAACAACATGCTGACGATTATCGATGGCAATCTCGATCAGCTGCGCGACCGCCTTCGTCACGATCCCAAGGGGCAACATCTCATCGAGGAGGCGGGGCGCGCCTCCCATCGGGCGGACGCGCTGATCGAACAATTGCTGGCCTTCTCTCGCAAGCAGCGGCTCGATCCCCAGGCACTTGATGCGCGGGCGGTGGTTGCCGGCATGCACTCGCTGCTGTCGCGCATCGCCGGCGAACAGATCACCCTGACGATGAGTGAAGGGGCGCCATGCTGGTGCGTGGCCGACCGCAATCAATTCGAAGCGGGACTGATCAATCTGGTCATCAACGCGTCACACGCGGTTTCCGAGCGGCTGGTCAAAGAGAGAGGACGCACCAGCGGGTCGATCCAGATCATGATTACAGAAAGTCCGCTGCAGCCCGGCGAGTGGAGCGATGGCGGAGAAGCGCCCTCGCCTGGCCCCTATGTTCGCGTGTCCGTGCTCGACGACGGCATCGGCATGTCCGACGAGGTGCGCAGCCGCGCCTTTGAGCCGTTTTTCACGACGCGGTCCGTCGGAAAGGGAAGCGGGCTCGGGCTGTCGCAGACCTATGGCTTTGTCCACCAGTCGGGCGGCGCGATGCGGATCGAGAGCCAAGTGGGCGCGGGCACGCTGGTTGAGATGGCTCTGCCGCGTGCGCCGGGACCGCCCTCCTCGATGTCGGACACGACGCCGATCCAATCGGAGTTCCGATCGACGGGTGAGACTTTGCTCGTTGTCGAGGACGAGCCGGCAGTTCTGGAGATTGCCGCAGTCAGTCTGCGTGAAAGCGGGTTCGCGGTGGTGAGCGCCAGCGACGCCGCCTCGGCGCTGGCAGCACTTGCTGTCACTCCCGACGTGGCGCTGGTGTTCACCGACATCGTCATGCCGGGACAGAGCGGCATCGCGCTCGCAAACGAGATCTGGAAGATAAAACCTGGCATGCCAGTGGTATTTGCCTCCGGCTACAGCGAGGAGACGCTCACGCGCGAGCTGCCCCCGGGCGCCAAGTTTGTCAAGAAACCCTACAAGATCAGCCATGTCGTCGACCTGATCCGGGCATCGCTGACACAGGATCTGGCGGAGGTGTAGGCCAGACGTTTTGGCCGGTTACGACGGGCGGCGGTGGTTATTTCCACCCGGCTTGCTCCTGATAGTGTAAGTGATCACTCCGGCTTCGGAAATGAGTGGCTGCGTAGGATGTCAGATGCCCGGGCGTGATGGGACACGCGGCAGCGACCTTGCCGCCCTTCTGAAGTCGGCGGTCGCCAAGGCGGCGAGCGGAGCGTCGGCTCACGACGCGCTAACGGGATTGCCGAACCGGCTGTTGTTCAATGCGATCTTGGAAGCGGCCTGCGCCGCGTCCGATCACGAAGGCATTGCGCTGCTTCGGCTCTGCATCGACGACGTCAACGCGCTGCGTGTCGAGCACGGACAGGCGATATCGGACGCGCTGCTTTCGGCCGTGGCGGGTCGGCTGCGACGAAGTATACGCGCGGGCGATGTGGCGGCTAAACTTCGCGACTCTGACTTCTCGCTGGTGCTCGCGGCGAGCGACGTGGCCGAGGCTGCCTGCGCGGCGCAGCGGGTTCTTGAGCGTCTGCGCGAGCCGTATGAGGTGTCCGGAACGTTGGTGGACGTGACGGTGAGCATCGGCATCGCGTTCGCGGCGCCCGGCACGGTCAACGGAACGCAGCTTCTGGATCGAGCCGAGATTGCGCTGGAGCGGGCACGGTCGAGCGGGCGCGGCGAGTGGAAGATCTTTAAGCCCGGCAACGGGGTCGATCCGGACACCCAGGCATCGATGGTGGCCGACCTGCAGGCCGCGCTGCGCCAGGAGGAGATGTCGATTGCGCTGCAGCCGATGATCAAGCTCGATCAGCTCTCGGTGATCGGCGCTGACGCGGTGTTGCATTGGGATCATCCGAAGATCGGCCGGATCGCGAGCACCGACTTCTTGCCGGTGCTGAATGATCCGCAGGCGAGCCGGCTGCTGGCAGACTGGACGATCGGGCGCGTATGCGTCATTGCAGCGGCACATCGTCTGCCGATTTCGGTCACGCTCGACGCTTCCATCGAGCCCGGCGATGCGCTTGCCGAGCGTCTTGCATCTGCTATCGCTGGGAGCGGTGTGGACCCCGCCCTGATCGGGTTGGGCGTGCCGGAGAATGCTTTCCTCAACATTGACGAAGCCGGCCTGCACGCTCTGAGCCGGATCAGGGCGCTTGGCGCGAAGGTGATCCTCGACGAGTTTTCCTACGGCGCGCTGTCGTTCGACACGCTGCGGGGTTTGCCGATCGACGCGATCCGGACTGGAGCGTCGGTGATCGCGGCGTTGGAGACGGACATCTATGCTTTCGCGTGGGTGCAGGCGCTGACCGGACTTGCGCACAGCATGGGCATCACGATCGGTGCAAAGGGCTTGGAGACAGAGGACGATCTGGAGCGGATCGAGCGGTTTGGGTTTCAGCACGCGCAGGGCGGGCTGCTGGGCGGCACGATGACGGCATCTGAGTTGGCGGCATACGCGGCGAGCCGTGCTCCGTTGACGCAGCGTCGCGGGGCGGGTTTTTAGCTACCGCGAGCCCCTCGCGTTCAGCCGGTTGGAAGCAATTGGCTCAAGCGGCCACCGGACCGGACCGGCTCGACACGAACCGCTAGCCCAGTCGCGTCATCGGTTTCAATGAACAGACCGCACACGGTGGCTTCGCCTTCGGCTGGGTTGAGGCGTTCGCCGTTGAGTTTACGCCAAAAGCGGGCGGAGGCGACGTCCTTGCTCATGCCGATGACGCTGTCGTAATCGCCGCACATTCCGGCATCGGTCTGGTAGGCGGTGCCGCCGGGCAGGATCTGGTGGTCGGCGGTTGGGATGTGGGTGTGCGTTCCGACAACGACCGAGACGCGGCCGTCGAACGAATGGCCAAACGCGGCTTTCTCGCTGGTCGCCTCCCCGTGCAGGTCGATCAGGATGGCGCTGACGGTGCCGCCGATGAGCGGACCGCCGAGGCGGTGGCGGGCCAGGATGTCTTGCGTCGCCCGGAACGGGTCGTCGAGCAGCTCCATGAACAGGCGGCACATGGCATTGATCACGAGAACCCGGCGGCCGCCGGGGAGATCGACGATGATGGCGCCCGCGCCCGGAGTGGCCGGCGGGAAATTGATCGGCCGGATGATGCGCGGGGTCCGCTCGATGTGGCCCACGAGTTCCTTGCGGTCGAAGGCGTGGTTGCCGAGCGTGATGACGTCGGCGCCGGCGGCGAAGAGGCTGTCGGCCATGCCCGGAGCGAGCCCAAAGCCGTGGCTCGCGTTCTCGCCGTTGACGACCGCAAGGTCGATGGCCAGGCGTGTGCGCAGTTCGGGGAGGCGGGCTTCGACGGCTTCGCGGCCGGCGCGGCCGACGACGTCGCCGAGAAAAAGGATGCGCACGTTTTAGAAGCTTTCGCGTTCGGTGACGATCAGGTCGAGGGGGCGATCGTGGGGCTCAGTCGGCACCAGGCGCAGTTCGGCGGCGCTGTGCGCGAAACCGATCGCGCGCGCCTGCGGGTAAGCCGCCAACGTTCGATCAAAGTAGCCACCGCCGCGGCCCAGGCGGTTTCGACGTCGGTCAAAGGCAATGAGCGGCACCAGGATGATGTCGGGATGGAGTGCCGGTTCGCCAAGCGCTGGCTGCGGATGATGGGTGCCGTGCAGTCCGGCCACGAGCGGCGTGGTGGCGCGCCAAGGGTGAAACGCGAGCGGCTGGTGCGGCGCGATGACGGCGGGCAAGGCAAGTCTGCGGCCGGCTTGCTCGAGCTCGCGCATCAACGGGCGAAGGTCAGGCTCGCCGCTCATTGGCCAGACGAAGGCCACGCAGGCGTCAGGGTCTAGGAGGTGTGATGCCAGTCTTGCGCGGATCGCCGGATCAGAGGCGGGATTATGGGGCGGCGACACGCGCCTCAGTTCCGATTTCAAGTGCGGAGCCGCCATGGCCGTTGGCGCTACCATCCTCCCAGAGCCTGCTTGTGCAGGTGGGCACCGGGTAACGTGGCCAGGACCACGACAGAGCCAGCTCCCAAGGGAGTGCTTATCGGCCCAGGGGATGAATGTCCTGACGCACCGAGCAGCCCCGCTCTACCCACTTAGTCATGCTCGAGGGACGCTGCAATGTGCTCGGCGCGATCGGCGAGCGCGCGCAGGTCTGGGTCGTTGCTGGATTTCGCTGGAGGCTCGAACTTGGCCGCGCGAAGATCGTGGGCCGCACGAAGATCGTGGATTTCATCGGCCATGAGCAGTCCGGCCAGAACGAGGAGGCGTGACTCGCCGCTCTGCCCGCCGATCGCCTTGATCTGGTCGATGCGACGCTCGATTTCGCCGGCCATGGCCTGGAGGTGCTGCTCCTGACCGTCCTCGCAGCCGACGACATAGGCGTAGCCGTTGATCTTGATGGTGACTTGAGCCACTGGCTCCTCCGATCGCGGTCAGGGTGCCGCGTCGCCAAGCAGCGTGCGGATGCGTCCGATCATGTCGTCGAGCCGGTGGCGCAGTTCGCCCATGATTGCGTCATTGAGCGGCGGCGCTACGCCCGCGGCCGCTTCGGCCAGGTGCGCGTCCTGCTCGGCACGTCGCACGAGTGCGGCCGAGATGCGGTCAAGCGCCGCCTCCAGCCGTTGCGCATCCGCCAGTCGCGGCCGTCCGGCGGACCCCGACCCGAGAGACGGATGCGCGGCCAACGATTGTCCAACGGGCGGCTGCCAATCAGCCCTGACGCCATTAGCAGGCGACATGTCGTTCCTCACACAGGGCTTGAACGCATGACGCGCAGGCGCTTGAAGGTCAAGCGATGATCACCCGATGACGGACTTACTGCCGCCGGCATGCGTGGTGCGCAGCCTGCAGCAGGCCCGGGTCGCGGTGGGCGCCGGGCAGCCGGTCACGCTGATTTCGGCGCCGGGCGCAGGATTGTTCGCGGGACCGATGTTCTGGCTGGCCTTGGTGCGAACGGTGCGCAAAGAGGCGCGCGCGGCGTGCGTGGACGTTCTCGATTGCGCTGATGCGCCTGGACGAGCGCTGGAGGCGATCAGGCTTGGACAGCGCATCATGGTGCTCGATCCGAACTGCGTCGGATTTGCCGACGTGGCTGCACGGGCGGTCGCATGGGGGGCGCGCGTACTGACAGCACGGCCGGCCTCACTCGATCTGGGGCGGCGTGGTGCATCACGTCATCTCGCGGACTGGCTTGCCGGTCATGACAGTGGGAGCGCTTCGGTTTAGCGTGGCCTTTATTAAAAAGGCTCAGAGACCGGAGAGACCCATGTCGATCACGCCGCGTGTGAAGGAAATCCTCAGCTGGTACGAGAGCGACAACCCCGGCGTGAAGGGGCGGCTCGCGTGGATGATGATGCAGGGCAAGCTCGCCGGGACGGGCAAGCTGGTGATCCTGCCGGTTGACCAGGGCTTTGAGCATGGGCCGGCGCGGTCGTTCGCGGCCAATCCGGCAGCTTATGACCCGCGCTACCATTACGAGCTGGCAATTGAGGCGGGGCTGAACGCCTATGCGGCGCCGCTCGGCATGCTGGAAGCGGGAGCGGACACCTATGCGGGGCAGATCCCGACGATCCTGAAGATGAACTCGTCCAATAGTCTGGCGACGACGAAGGACCAGGCGGTGACGGCGTCGATCGGAGACGCGCTTCGTCTGGGATGCGCGGGCATCGGGTTCACGATCTATCCGGGCAGCGAGTATGCGTTCGAGCAGCTGGAGGAGCTGCGCCAGCTGTCGGAGGAAGCGAAGGCGTCGGGGCTGGCGGTGGTGGTGTGGAGCTATCCGCGTGGCCCGGCGCTCGACAAAGCGGGCGAGACGGCGATCGATATCTGCGCGTATGGGGCGCACATGGCGGCCCTGCTCGGCGCGCATATCATCAAGGTTAAGCCGCCGACGGAGCATCTGAGCCTCGAGTCGGCAAAAAAGGTCTATCTCGAGCAGAAGATCGACGTGTCGACGATGCCGGCACGCGTGCGGCACGTGGTGCAGGCCTGCTTCGCGGGGCGGCGCATCGTGATCTTCTCGGGCGGCGAGAATGCCGGCACTGACCAGCTGCTCCATACGATCCGCGGGATCGCCGAGGGCGGCGGGTTCGGCTCGATCGTGGGACGCAACAGCTTCCAGCGTTCAAAGGAGGACGCGCTGTCGCTGCTGTCCGAGATCTGCTCGATCTTCAAGAACGCCGCCTGAGCTGCCGGCTCTACCTGGTTACGCCGCCGGCGATCGAACCGGCGGCGTTCGCGGACGTGCTCGCCTCGGCGCTCGACGCGGGTGATGTGGCGGCGGTGCAGCTTCGGCTGAAGAACGCGGACGACGAGGCGGTGCTGAAGGCGGCGTCGGTGTTGCTGCCGGTATGCGCGGCGCGCGACGTGGCGCTGCTGGTCAACGACCGGCCGGATCTGGCGGTGCGGGCTGGCGCGGACGGGGCGCATGTGGGGGCCGAGGATCTCGGGGTGGCGGAGGCGCGCCGGGTGCTGGGACCGGACGCGCAGCTCGGGGCGTCGTGCTACGACAGCCGTGACGCGGCGATGCGGGCGGGCGAGGCAGGAGCGGACTACGTGGCGTTCGGGTCGTTCTTTCCGAGCTCCACCAAGGACACCGGGGTGCGCGCGCCGCTCGAGCTGTTGGAGTGGTGGTCGGCGCTGATGGAGCTGCCGGTGGTGGCGATCGGCGGGATCACGGCCGCGAACTGCGCTCCGCTGGTACGGGCGGGCGCGGACTTCCTGGCGGTGGTGAGCGCGGTGTGGGCGGATCCGGACGGCGCGGCCGCGGGGGTGAGGGCGATGAACGCGGCGATCGCCTCGGCCTGATCGTCCAAAGAGCACGGCGGCACGGAGCGCGACGCGGGAGGTGGGCTCGACGCCGAACTAGGGCGACGCGTGCTCCCGCGCGATGGCGGCCTTCATTTCCGCATCCAACTCCCTGATCTGGGCCATCCAGGTTTTGAACGGAGCCTGCTTGTCGTCGGGGGCGAACGACGTTCCTTCCTCGCGCACGGCGCATCCCGCTGGGCCACACGAGAGAACCCGTTTGATCACTCCGGGATAGGCAGGGTGAGTTGGTTTGGTGAAATACCAGAGCGTCGTTCCGTTCGCGCATGCAAAGAGGCGAAAAGCCGGCTGATCGTTCAGCTTGCAGGTCGGGTCGTGGAGCACTGGTTGGAGGAGATCGTTAAAGGACGGGTGGGCGGCAGCGCACGCGGGCAGGAGCAGCAGGGCGCACCGGACGATGGGGCTCACCTCGGTTTTGCAGCGTATTTGCAATCGGCTGTCCCGGCAACAATTCTAGCAAAGGGTCTCTAACGACGGGGCTGGATACGCGGCGGAGTACCATGAGGTGCCGCAACGACCTTGACCGAGCCATAGGACGCCAGAACGGACTCGAGTTGATCGGTGAGCCGATCGATCTCGTGGTTGTCGACGCTGTCTGTGTTCAAGTAGAGGGTGAAGTCCAGACCGGGCGCACCGACGCGGTTGTCGCCTTCCCAGCCAAACCTTTGGTTCCACATTTCGACGCTGACGGAGTCACTTTGGCCGGTCGGAGACCCCACTCTGAAGTGGAAGTTGATGTCTCGAGCCCAAGCGCGGAGCGGCTCGATGAGCTCGCCGACATTTCTTGACGTCGTCAGCGTAAGCGTCCTCATCGGGTTGTGGATATACTCACCCTGAAAAGCGCTCTCCACACCTTGTGCTGTAGCTGCCATCCTAATTCCATCCATCGCAATGCAGAAAACTACAGCTAAGGCGAGTCGCAATCATTGCTGTCCATGATGCAAAAGAATATTCTGGCGCATCTGTTGATCCAAGCTGTCGAAGATACTTGGACCGGCGAGCTCGTTTGCAGTCGCCATGCCCGGAATAACGTTGTTTCCCGTCCCTGTTGTTGTGACGGACCAAGACCCATCAGAATTTTGCTCGGCCTTGCGGGTGATCTGTCCGTCGTAGAGAAGATGTCCCGGCTTGGTCACGTTCTGCGTCGTGAGACCGTCTTCGGAAATCGTCGTTTTTACGTTTCCGACAAATTCTCCTGTGACTGGTGCGTAAACGGGATAGGTTTGCCCTGATTGCACGGGCTGATCCGGATGCTGCCCAGGAACGGCAAAGCGTGACATCTGATCTGCGATCTCTTGAGATGTACACTTCAGTTCGGCAGGGCAAACAATGTTTGGACCAGCCTGGTAGTGATGGTAGTTTTCCTTGGCCGGTGAAAAGGTGTCCGTTGCGGCGCTTGCTGCAGTTTGAGCAGCATCAGCCGATCCTGATCCCTGGACCGGGCCGTCAGATTTTGTGGGGGATGACCTATCAGAGTTTGTCGCTTCCAAAGGCCGTGATTGGTTTCTAGCCTCGTTCAACATGTCCTGGAAGGTCATGTCAGACGGGTTTTGGCTGGACGGGTCGGACGATGAAGTTCCATCGGCACTCAGATGACCTAAGTGCCTGTCGTAATCAGACGTCCCAAGTCCGCCGACGACATTCTCAAATCGTCCATAACGGTTCCTCTACGCTGCCAAGCTGTGAGCCGCTTCTGATGAAGTGAGAGCAGCACGAAAACGTCATTGTGAAAAGTTCCATCTTGTCCTAGTGGAAGTATGTCACATAACCGTCAACAGCTCGCCGTAAGACATCACGTGAAGTCGTGATCCGGGCGGGTCTGGGGGCGAGACCCCAGCGGGGTCAGGGGCA
>CAXUIA010000069.1:0-6874 GCA_964250835.1 uncultured Acetobacteraceae bacterium
CGCCGACGGATCGTCCGCGAACCGCCCCGCCAGCACCGCCGGCCCGTCGATGACCGTGACCACGCCGTCCACCGTCACCCGCGCCCGCACGTCCGGCCAACCAAACGCCTTGATCAGCGGCTTGGGCAGCGCCAGTCCGGAGGTCTCGATCACGATGTGCTCGGGCGGCTGCGGCCGATCCAGCAGCGCCTGCACCGCCGGCAGGAACTCGTCGGCCACCGTGCAACACAGACACCCGTTGGCGAGCTCCACCACGTCGTCGCAACCGGGGATGCCGCAGTCGCGCAGCGTCGCCCCGTCGATGCCGAGCGACCCGAATTCGTTGACGATGATCGCGAGCCGCCGCCCGGCCGCTTCGGCCAGCACATGCCGCACCAGGCTCGTCTTGCCGGCGCCAAGGAAGCCGCTGACGATTGTCGCAGGGATCCGCGCGCTCATCCCGGCACCCGTCCGATGATCGCGTTGCGCAGGCTTGCCGCTCGCTTCGACGGCAGCACGGCGCCGGACGCGGTCTCCGCGTAGCGGGAAGCATACGCGACCAGATCGTTCGCGACCGACATGTCGAGGCCACCCAGGAGGTTCGTCCATTTGCCCGGGCTCGCAATCGCCGCCGTGCATCCGCGCCCGCAAGCCGACAGGCAGCGCGCCTCCCTTACCTCGGCCACGTCTCGGGCGCGCTGCGCGACCTCATCAAACAGGTCCAGCCCCGGCGGCCGCTCGTCACCGAGCAGTTCGCGGCCCATCCGGCACGTGACGCAGATATGCAGCACCGGTCTCATCGCGATCCTCACGGGATGCACGACCGCCCGCGCGCGCCGGACCCAGCGGCGCACGCAGGATCGCACCCGGTGCACCCCGCCCGGCCGCTCGGTCCCCAACGTGACGGCAGGTCTCCTGGCTCGCGAAGCGCCTTTCGGCATTCTCACCGACCTTCCCGGGCGAACCCAGTGGTCTCTCGGTGATCAACTTCGCCTACAGTTGCGGGGGCAGCCGCGGCATCAAACCGCATTCCCTTTTCACCACCCTCTCAGGCGGCACCGTCGTCTGCACCCTTGACCCGCCGCCGCGTGCTGTCAATCACCGTCACCGGATAGCTGACAGCGTGATCCCTGACCGATGGAAAACGTCACTCTCGTTCTCGGCGGTGCACGATCGGGCAAGAGCGCATACGCCGAATGCCTGCTCATCGGTCATGCGACCACGACCTACATCGCCACCGGCCAGGCGTTCGACGACGAAATGCGCGCCCGCATCGACACGCACCGCGCCCGGCGACCCGCGCACTGGCTCACGATCGAGGCTCCGATTGAACTCGCCGGCGCGCTCGCATGCAATACGCCGGTCCTGGTCGACTGCTTAACCCTCTGGCTGACCAACCTGCTTCTCGCCGACGCCGACATCCCGACCTGCGCCGACGCCCTCGAACAAGCAATCGCCGTCCGCGGCCACCCAACGGTCCTCGTCTCCAACGAAACCGGGCTCGGCATCGTCCCTGCCGACCCGCTCTCGCGCCGCTTCCGAGACGAAGCCGGCCTCCTTAATCAGCGCATGGCACGTCTTGCGGACAGCGTTGTCTTCCTTGCCGCCGGCTTGCCGATTGATCTGAGGCGGGGGGGGGGGGGCGCCCCCCCCCCACCCCGCCAAACGCAGCGCGTTTGGATCGCTGACCCCAGCGAGGTCCAGAGGCAAAGCCCCTGGTCAGGTCGGGAAGAAGTCAGGCACCGAAAAATAGCGCTCGCCGGTGTCATAATTAAAACCGAGGATCGTCGCACCCCCCTTGAGTTCCGGCAATTTCTTGGCGATCGCCGCCAGCGTCGCGCCCGATGAGACGCCCACCAGCACGCCCTCCTCGCGTGCCGAGCGGCGCGCGAACTCACGCGCCTCCTCCGCCTCGACTTGCACCACCCCGTCCAGCAGCTTGGTGTGGAGGTTCGCCGGCACAAAGCCCGCTCCAATGCCCTGGATCGGCTGCGGCCCCGGCGATCCGCCCGATATAACAGGCGAGGCCGACGGCTCGACCGCGAACACTTTCAGATCGGGCCAGCGCTCCTTCATCACCTGGGCGCAACCGGTGATATGTCCGCCCGTCCCGACGCCGGTGATCATCACGTCTACGCCGTCCGGAAAGTCATCCATGATTTCTCGCGCCGTTGTTTGTACATGGATGTCGATGTTGGCCGGGTTTTCGAACTGCTGCGGGATCCACGCGCCATCGTGTTGGCTGGCCAGTTCCCGGGCACGCTCAATGGCCCCTTTCATGCCGCGCTCTTTCGGGGTCAGGTCGAACGTGGCGCCATAGGCCAGCATGATGCGCCGGCGTTCGATCGACATCGACTCCGGCATCACCAGGATCAATCTGTAGCCTTTGACGGCGGCCACCATCGCGAGGCCCACACCGGTGTTGCCGGATGTCGGCTCGATGATCGTCCCACCCGGCCTGAGCCGCCCGTCGGCCTCAGCTGCCTCGACCATCGCCAGCGCGATCCGGTCTTTGATCGATCCACCGGGATTGGCGCGCTCGGACTTGATCCAGACGGTCGCGTCGGGAAACAGCCGGCAGAACCGGATGTGAGGCGTGCGGCCGATCGTCTCGAGGACGTTGTGCGCTTTCATCGAAATAGCCTCCAGCAGGTATTTCACTACCCGCCGAAGTCTATCCCTTAAACACCTAGACTTTAAAGTGGCGGGTCTGGGGGCGCCTGCCCCCAGCCTTCCCCCTAGTCGTCGTCACCCCCGCGCATCGGAGCGCGAAGCGCCGCCTTCACGAACTTCGCCGGCCCTTCGACCTTCGCCTCGCCTGGGTATGGCCGCTTCCAGTCCGTCGCCGAATACCAAATCACGTGGTTGAGGAAGTTCTCATCCACCGAGTCGGCTTTCGCCGTCTTGCCGCGGGTCATGAGGTTCGACGCTTCGTTCCAGGCCTTCTGCATAGGCGTCATCTTCATGTTCATTGAGTAGTTCACCGGACCGGTGCCCGGGATGACTACGCCGCCCGGCCCGATGTTGAGCGGCGTGTTGGCCGGGACCGCGTTGAACGGTGCGTCGTTCGGCGTGTTGGTGAAGCAGTTAAACATCGGCGAGGCGACGGTGTCGAACTGCGACATCGGCGGCAGCCCGAGGATGTTCTCGATCGTCCGCTCCATGTTGACGACGGTGTAGGTGGTGTTGATCACTTTGCCGACGTTCGGCGACTGCGGCGGTACGGCGTAGGGGCTAATGATGTAGGCCGGTTCGCGATGCCCGTCGACGTGGTCGACGCCGTCCTGGCTGTCGTCCTCGGTGACAAAGATCGCCGATGACGACCAGACCGAGCTGTGGCTGATCGCCTGAACGAGGCGGCCGAGTGCGAGGTCGTTGTCAGCCTCAAAGTTGTTCGGCAGCGGTAGCCCGGTGGAGGTTCCGGCCGTGTGGTCGTCCGGCAGCCAGATCACCGTCAGGTTCGGAACCTGGCCGGCGGCGTCCTGTGCGGCTAGGATCGGGAGGTAGTAGTCCATCCGGTACTGGTCCGGTATGCCGAGGTTGAACGAAGGGTAGTGCGGGTCGAGTAGCGCATTGACGGCCGGGATCTGCGACCTTTCGGAGTCGCCGCTGACCGGAACAATGTTGGCACCCTGCTTGCCACCGGTCTCCTGGTAGAGCGAGGTGTTGTAGAAGTCGGCCCAGGTGTAGCCCTTCCCGGTGGCGGGATTGTTGGCGACCACCGAACCATCGCTCCACTCGCCGTAGATCTTGACGTTCATTCCCTGCGCAACCGCGGCGGTCCAGATATAGCCGCTGGAGGTGAAGGTCAGCGCGTCGTTGTCGTTGCCGCCCGGATAGGAACGGATCCAGTCAGGCGACAGGATGTCGTTTGAGAAGAACGAGCCGGCCTCGATCGTCCACGGATGGCCGTCCGCCGACTGACGGCTCGGCGCATACAGGTTATCGAGCAGCGGGAAGCGCTGGATGATCGCGTGCTGGTTCGGCACGTTGCCCGCGAACACGGCGAGAGACGGATCGCCGTTGCCCTGGGCCACGTCGCCCAGCATCTGATCGTAGGTCCGGTTTTCCTTGATGATATACCAGACATGCTTGATCAGCGACGGCTCGCCGATGTGCAGTGGAACCGCGACCGGAGCGGCGCCTGCGTTGGCGTATTGCGGACCAACCTTGGTGTTGGCCGAGTTCCAGCTGTTGTTCTTGATCACCTGCGCGGTCATCTTTGCGAGCTCAGACGAGCTCGGAATCGGGATCAGACTGACGGTGCCGGTGTCCTGGTGGGTGTTGAATGCGGACACGCCGTGCGCGGTCCCGATCGAGCCCTGGGTGCCAAGGCCCTTATCGTCGGAGACAATGAGTTGCTTGGACCCCTTGTCGTAGGCAATGGTTGTGGGGAAGTAGAGCGTGGGGATGTAGCCCAGAACCGGGTTGGTGGTCGTGTTCGTCAAATCAACGACCGCAATCGCGTTGGCCTCGCCGAGCGTGACGTAGGCGGTCGTGCCGACAACCGCGATGGCATCCGCACCGCCACTGAAGGCCGCACCGGGAATGCCCTGGCCAACATTAATCGTGCGTGTGACGGCCTTGGTCGTCGTGTCGATGACCGAGATCGTGTCGCTGAACGCATTTGCGACATAGAGGGTGGAGCCGGAGATCACTTCGCCGACCGGATGCAGACCGACATTGATCGTCTTGGCGAGCTGGCCGGTGCGGACGTTGACGACCGAAACGGTGCCTGAGAGCGAGGAGCCGGTCGTCGGGTTGGCGACGATCGGCGTGCCGTCCGAGAGCGTGGTGAAGTCAGACGATGTCGCCGGGCGGCCACCCTCATTGGTAACATAGGCGAAGTCGCCTTTGACCACGACGTGGTTGGGCGCGTTGCCGACCGCGATCTGACCGGTCAACGTGTTGTTGGCCAGGTTGATCACGCCGAGAGAGTTGTTGGCGCTCAGCGCCACGAGGCCCACCGAATCATCGACCAGCGCCAGTCCGCCCGCGTCAGCCGAGTAGGGGTCATAGAGGTTGGGATTGGCTGCCGGCAGTGGGACCGGGATGCTCGCATTGTAGGTGAGCTCGCCGTTGAACGGGTTGGCGTTGGCGACCTCGACATAGTTGTCGTTGCCCTGGACGCCATCCTGGCTGAAGAACAGCTTCGAGCCGTCTGAACTGTAGGTAATGCCGGTAAACGAGCCCGTCGCTACCGGTGCGGCAGTCGAGCCGCTGCCGACCACCGGGATGTAGCGCTGCAGCACGGCGCCCGTCTTGGTATCGAACACGATCACCGGTTCGGCCGCACTCATCAGCAGCACGGCGGCGGAATGAGTTGCGGTGTTCGGGTTGACCGCGATCGCCTTGGCACGAACAGGCGAGCCGAGCTGGACTGTGGTCCCGGCCGGCGTCAGCGTTTGGTTGTCGGAGGCGACAATGGAGCCGTTGAGCTGCGTTCCGACCGTTCGGGTCTGCGTGTCGGCGGCAGCCGCCACACCGGGCGCTGCGATCGCGAGAGCCAACATGCTGACCATCGGACTGTGGAGTGACGGGCGCTTCATACTTATTCCCTTCTCGGAGGTGCGGCCTCTTAGGCTCGTTGTCTGACGCCACACTGACCCGAGCATGTCTGTTGCGTGAAGAAACCGTGTCAGTCCCGCTGGGTGGGCTTAGTCAAAGTCCTGTTAAGGATATTGTGTCAGCGTCACGTCCTGCCCGCCTCGCGGAAGGAACGTCAGTGAAGCTTTCCGATATCAGCATCCGGACAAGGACCCTCGCCTTCTCCGTTGTCCTTGCCGTGACAATACTCGCAGTTGGCGGATTGGCTCTGCAGCGCATGAGCGTGCTGAACACAGCGGCGACGATCATCCGCACGGATACGCTCGCCAGTCTGATTGCCGTCGATCACTTGACAGTGCTGGTTCAGGATTACCGGCTGACCGAGGGGCAACAGCTGGACGCGCCGAATGCCGATGACGTCAAGGCGAGCGGTGATCAGCTCCACGCCCTCGCGACAGAGATTACAGCTGCGCGACAACAGCTCCAACCCCTGATACATCCAGGAAGCGAGTCGGAGCGCATGGCACGGTTTGACGCGCTTTGGTCAACCTACCACGGCGACCATGATTGTCTAAGCGCACTATCTGCAAACGCCGGTCCGGATGCCGTCGCAGCCTATTTTTGGGGCACGATGCAAACGTTGTATAATAAGACGCAGGAAATTCTGGCCGCTGAGATGCGGGCCACTCAGGAGCGTGGCAATGGGGTCGCGCAGCATGCAAACACGACTTACATCTATGCGCGTTGGCTGACCGGCTTCGCACTCCTGGTCAGCCTCACCCTCACCGCCATCGTTGGCCTGCTGCTTCATCGCTCGGTCGCGGTTCCTTTGACGGTGATGTCGAGAACGATGCGTCGGCTGGCCGACCGCGAGCTCGACATCAAAATCGGATGGCTCGATCGCCGCGACGAGATCGGCACGATGGCAGCCTCGCTCGCGGTATTCCGCGACAGTTTGGTCAATGAGGCCGAGCTATCCGCCTCCCAGGCTGCCGAGCAGAAGGCGCGGGTGGATCACGCAAGGCGACTGCGTGACCTCATCAGCGCATTTGAGTGCAAGGTGGGCGATCAGGTGCAAACACTCACCTCGGCGTCAGAGCACATGATTTCGCTCGCCAAGAATATGTCGAGCTCCGCCGAACAGACAGGTCAGCGGGCGGATTCAGTCGCTGACGCCGCCGTGGAGGCGAGCGGGAGTGTCCAGACGGTCGCAGCCGCGGCAGAAGAGCTCTCGCAGTCGATCTGCGAGATCAGCCGTCAGGTGGCGCAATCGGCGCGAATTTCGGCCAACGGTGCCGAACAGGCGCGGCGAAGCGAAGAGATCGTCCGCGATCTCGCCGGCAGCGCG
>CAXUIA010000069.1:6884-10095 GCA_964250835.1 uncultured Acetobacteraceae bacterium
CAAAAGATTGGTGACATCGTCGGCCTGATTTCAAATATCGCCAGCCAGACCAATTTGTTGGCGCTGAACGCAACGATCGAGGCTGCACGTGCTGGCGAGGCGGGCCGCGGCTTCGCCGTTGTCGCGTCTGAGGTCAAAGGGCTTGCCGCGCAGACCGCGCGCGCCACCGATGAGATCGTCGGCCGCATCGAGGAGGTTCGCACGGCAACGTCCGGCGCCATCGATGCAATCGGTTCGATTTCGAGCATCATGAACGAGGTCAGTCTCATCGCGACGACCCTCGCCGCGGCCGTTGAGCAGCAGGGTGCCGCAACGGCCGAAATCGCCAGGAATGTCCAGCAGACGGCGAGCAGCACGCAAACCGTGACAGTTCACATTGGGGAGGTCAGCCATACCGCCAACGACACCGGTGATGCGGCGAAGCACGTGCTGCGCGCCGCCGGCGATGTTTCGCAGCATACGGCTGTGATCTCGAAGGAGGTCGGAACGTTTCTAACCGACGTGCGTGCGGCCTGAGATGAGCGAAATGAGGGCGCTCCGGAGAGTTGGACTTCGCCGATCGGTTGCGTGTGGCTTCTGGTCGTGACCACTCTGAATTCTGGCCTCTACACGCGACCGACACTTCGATGCGATGCACGCCCGCCTGCGCCGTTCGGCTGTCCGGGTACATGGAGGATGGCGATGATGGCAAGTTCCATGGTGTGGTTGCATCAAGGGCGAACCTGATGGTCGAGGTGACTGGTCAACGGTTTCTCGCGCTGGGACGCATTCTCTGACGGAAAGCTGTTTGCCTATCTGACCGACCTGGGGCTTCCACCCGACGTGACGGCATCGATCGTCGCCCCCCGTCTGCCATGATCCAACTGGCGGGACGTCATTGCGCACAGTTCCAAAGGCAGCTCGGCGCGCAGCATTCGGTGACCGGTAAACGGCGTCTCGATCCACCCTGCCCGGCATTCAGGCTCGGTCACGAACTGTCTGGACGACAAGGCCTGGGGTGAGCACCTGGGGTAATACACGCGGAGGGCCATCATGGGCCGGGAAGAAGACGTAGAGCGGGACGCCCTCGCGACCGAACTGGTGCAGGAACTCCGTCACGCTGCCGTCACGGCTGGTCCAATCACCCTGAAGGAGCGTCACCTTTGACGACGCGAAAGCAATGCGGACGGCAGACGGAGCGAGAGCCAGGCGTTCGTTGACGAGGCAGGTCACGCACCAGGCAGCACTCATGTCGACGAAGACCGCATGACCCTCTTGGCGGAGCGACGTGAGCCGTGCCGGCGTGAAAGGTTCGGCACCGTCGAAGCTGGCAGTCTGTGCGTGGGCGCCGTTCGCCCGCAGGCCGGGAAGGATCGAGAGAGCCGCCAGCAGGATGGCGACTGCGGCGAGGTCGAGGCCGCGTCTCGTGTTCATCGCGTATGTGTTGCGCTGACCGAGGCCGTGCAGCCAGCCGCCCAAGCCGATGAGGAAGAGGCCCGACAGGCCGGCGAGCACGCCGCTAGGCCCGGTCTCTTCGCTCAGCACCCAGGTGAGCCAAACGACGGCCGCAAACATCGGGAAGGCAAGCAATTGGCGTATGACCAGCATCCAGGCGCCGGGACGCGGGAGCAGGCGCGCTGCACCGGGCACGAAGCCGAGAAAGAGGGACGGCGCCGCGAGACCCAGACCCAAGACAAGGAAGATGGCGAGTCCGGCGGCCGGCGGCCCGGACAGGGCGGCAGCAACAGCCGCACCCATGAATGGCGCCGTGCAAGGCGTGGCGACCAGAACGGCGAGCACGCCGGTCAAGAGATCGCCGACGACGCCCTTGCGAGTGGCGAGCGTTTGGCCCGCGCCCATGATGCCGGTGCCGATCTCGAAAAGGCCGGCAAGATTCAGACCGACTGCGAAGAGCAGCCACGCGGTCCCGGCTACAAAGCAAGGAGATTGGAATTGGAAGCCCCAGCCGGCTTGAACGCCCGCTGAGCGCAAGGCGAGAGTTGCGCCACCGAAAACCGCGAAAGTAACGAGAATGCCGGCCGTGTAAAGGGCCGCGCTGATGCGAAGACGGCTCCTCTGGTCAGGGCCGTGACGGCCAAGCGCCATCGCCTTCATTGCCAGGATTGGAAAGACGCACGGCATCAGGTTCAGCACGAGGCCGCCAGCGAGTGCGAGGAAGAGTAGCTGGGCAAGATCGTGGTCGGGCGCAGCAGGAGGCACGATTGTTTCGCGAGATGGATTGGCCGTGAGGTCGGTTTCCACACCTGAGGCGTCGGTAAGTGCCAGTATTCCTGGCAGACTGGCCTGATGGACGAAGTCGGGCAGCGGGTGGAGAGCGAGCGTGAGCGCGCCCTCCGTCACGGTCAGCTTCTGCGGCGCGTCCTGATCGATCAGCCCGGGCATGGCTGGGATGAACCATGCCGCAACGATCGACTGGCGCCCGATACCCCGGCCCGAGGCGCGGAGCAGGCCGGCGGGAGAGATGGTGACCGGGAACGGAGACGGGCGCGGCATGGTCTGCTCGGCTCGGGTGAACAGGCGAGCGTTCGATGAGGGTGCCGGCGTCGCATTCGGGGGCAGGGCAAGGGTTAGGTCGGCGCTCTCGGGGACGCAGACTGTCGCACAGACGAGCCAGTCGGCATGCACGGCGACCTGGAGCGGCTGGCGGGTCTGGGGAGGCGTGACCTCGAACGGCAGCAGCACATCGTTTTCATAGCCGTAGCCCATCAGGGAGCCGGTCGGCAGGCGCTTGGGAGCCGGAAAGCGCAACGAGGCTGGCGTGGATGGCCCACCATCCACGCTGACGGTGACGTTCGGCGACAGGCCGGCGTCACCCGGATTGGACCAGTAGGTGTGCCAGCCGGGCGAGAGTTCAAAGCGAAGACCAAGTGTTACGGGACGACCAACGGTCCAGCCATCGGTCGCTGCCACGAGCGACGCGCGCGTGTGACGATCAGAGACGGTTGCTGGCGCAGCCGTGGCGACGCCCGCGATCAGGAGGGCAAGGATGGCCAGGGCGGCGAGCCACCCTGGCTGCCGGGAGACGCGTTGGGACATAGGTGCTGCGTAGGGGAGAGGCATGCACGGTGCAAATGGGCCCGTCCTGACCCAGTTTTGAGCGTGATGGGAGACGACTTCGACATGCTGCCGGTCAGCGATGTGCTGCCCGCGCTGTGCGCGTCACTGCGCGAGCATTCGAATGCGGTGCTGGTCGCACCGCCGGGTGCAGGAA
>CAXUIA010000070.1:0-3114 GCA_964250835.1 uncultured Acetobacteraceae bacterium
CCGATAAGTCGAAGCCCGGCCTTGACCTGCATGCGTGCCATCCCTTTCACGTAGCACTCGCCGCCGGTTTCAGGAAGCGGGCTCCGCCACGTCCCGGACCCCGGGGCGACGTCACCGATCGAGAAAGGGATCCGTATGACCAGCATCCAGGCGGAGCATTTGGCGCGCGAGTTCTTCCGGCGCGTCTGGGCGCCGCCCCACGATCTCGACGCGATCGACGAGCTCATGACCGACGACTACCGGATCACAACGGCCGGTCAGGTCATCGAAGGGCGAGCGGCGTTCAAGGCGTGGGTTCGCCAGATGCAGCAAACGGTGAGGGACGCCACCAACGAACATCTCGAGATCATCACCAATGCGAGTGGCGACCGCGTCTTCTCGCGTTGGGTCACGCGAGGATACCACAACGGTATGTTCGGCTTGCCCGCCAGCGGCGAGGCCGTCGAGTTCTCCGGGATCGCAATCTGGCGGGTGAAAAGCGGCCGTCTCGCGGAATGCTGGGTCGAGCGAAGCGCGTTCGAACTGTTCAGCAAGCTGAGCGGCCGATAACGATCAGCCCGCGCCTCGATCACGCCCACGCACACGCCAGCCACGACGTGATCAGGCCGCCGCCGCGGCAAGCTCCCCTTCGTCGACGTCGGCGTCCGCCTCCGCTTTCACGCCCTGTTCCAGGCTCGCCTCATCGGCCGCCAGGGCGTGCGCGTCCTGGTCGGTGATGCCGAACCGCCTGGCCACATCGGGCGCGTAGCGAAGCAGGTCGGGGCGAAGCCGCAGCACGCTCAAATCCTTCGATTTGCCTTCCATCATCACGTCGAACACCAGTCCCTCCGCCATCCGCATGAACGTCGCGAACTCGAACGGGTTGGTGAAGTCCGCATGCCCCGTCCAGATCGGCGGCCGCAGCACCGTCTTGATCCGCGCCTTCGCCTTGACCGGCGCCTTGAGCAGCTCGCCCTTCCTGGCCTTTGCCGTTCCGGCCTTGGCGGCAGCCCGCTGCTTGGGCGTGATCTTCTGCTTGATCTCCCGCAATTCGGTGCGCGGAGACGAGAAATGGATCTTCGGCCGGACGCCGGCCGGCCACGACGCGACGAACCGTTCCACCGTCTCGCGCAGGTCGAGCCGTTCCGGATTGAGGCACCAGAAATGCTGGTAGTCGAAGATCAGCCGGACGCCGGTCCGCTCATGGATCCACAAGACATCGGCAGCCGAGAAACGGATGTCGTCGTTCTCCAGCACCAGCCGGCGCCGGACATGCTCCGGGCACCGCTCCCACCCCTCGATCCAGCGCGCGCGGCTCGCGAGGGGGTCGTCGTACACTCCCCCGACATGCGTGACCATCACCGCCTCGTCGTCCAGCCCCATGCGGTCGAGCATCTCCGCCTGGCTCGACAGGTCCCAGATGCTCTTGCGTGTCAGCTCCGGATCGGGCGCGTTCAGCAGCACATACTGCGACGGATGAAACGAGAGCCGGATGCCGTAGTCACGCGCCTTCGCCCCGAACGCGCGCAACTCCGCGTCGCTCTCGGCCACCATGCCGTGAAACTGCGGCATGTCCGGATGGGTCGCGTACGGTGCCAAGTCCGACGACAGCCGGTACATGTCCAGCCGCTTGGCTTTGAGATAGTCGAGGATCCCGTCGACCAGTTCGAGCGAGCATTTGAGGTGCGGCGCCTTCTGCCAGCGCCTCGTGTCCTGCGACTTCAGTTCGGGCCGGCCCAGCACCTTGACCGGGAACCCGAGCCGCAGCGGGAGATCGGTGCCGGTCATCGGGCCACCTGCGCCTGCGGAAGGCCGAGCGCCACGATGAACTCGTTCCAGTCGTCAACCCTCAACGCTCCGCCCGTCGCCTGGGCGTGGCCGTTGCCGTAGCGGCCGTCCGCACGGGCGGGACGGTGATCGGCCAGGAACGCCACGAGATCGCGGCCGCTCGCCGACCGCGCCGCGAAATGCACCCAGCCTGGCCGGTAGCCGCTGTTGGCCGCGATCACGATCTTGTCGCGCAGCCTCCCGCGCCATTGCTGGGCGATCAACGGGTGGACCTGGCAGGGCGTGTGCACCCGGATCAGCGCGACGTCGCCCGCGATCGCAGGCGGTGCGCGCTTGGCCTCCTCCATCGCCGCCCGCACTTCCGCCTTGGCCGCATGCAGCGCCAGCGCGTCGGCGTCCTCGCCTTTGGTGATCGCCTTGGGGCCGTCGGCACCCAGCAGCAGACGCAGCGCCGGACCCGGATCGGCCGCCGCCGTCCGGCGGGGCGCGTTGACCAAGCCGGTCGCGTCGCGCAGCGCCGTCTTGCCCCACCGTGCCTGCGCCCGCTCGAGTTCCGCGAACCCGCGATCGTCCGCCATGTCGCCGATGAGCCCGACTGCCGCCAGCCACAGCAGATGGTCCTGGTCGCCGAGGGCGCCCGCCGCCCACCACGCCAGCAGCGCGGACGTGGGTTCGGGATCGAGGCCGTTGCCGCTGAGGGTGATCGCGCCGGCGGGCTCGCCGGTCGGGACATGATGGTCAATCACCAGCGTGGGACACCCGGGCAGAACCGCATCCGGCCTGGTCCCCAAATCGGCCAGCACCATCCCTGCAGGATCGAACGAGGCAATCCGCTGGCCCACGTCTGGGTCCCACGGTGATGAGAGCTTGCCCACGATCAGCGTCTCGGCCTCTCTCCCCGCGGCCAGCAGCGCCCGCACCAGGATGGCAGCCGCCGACAGGCCATCCGCATCGAAGTGACTGACGACAACCACCGGACCGCTGCCGCGAAACGCCGACACCGCATCGGCCATGGCACCCCGCGCCGCGGCACGGACATCGTCAACCTTGGACAGTCTTCCAATCATGGCGACAGCAACGGCGGACGGTCCGATAAGCTCCATCACATGAACGGCGATCCGCACACCGGGTGAGAGCCGCGACGAACACCCCGCAGCAACAACCGTAAGCCAACGCCCCGCCCCGAGCTGATCACGGCTGCAAGACCGCGCGCATCGCCGCGAACCGGCTGGTTGCCGGGCAGCCTCTCCGCAGGATCTCCGTCTCCGCCACCCCGATCACCCCAAGGCCAGATCGACCGCCGCCTCCGCCTGGGACAGCATCGCCTGGCAGGATTCGTAGAAGCGG
>CAXUIA010000070.1:3124-5505 GCA_964250835.1 uncultured Acetobacteraceae bacterium
GCCCCCTCCATGGTGAAGGCCGTCCCAAGCAAACCCACCCTCGTCAACCCGGCGGCCTTGATCCGTGCCGCGGTCGGGTCGGCGATGTGCAGCAACGGCAATCCGACGGACGCCTGCACCTGATCGGCCACCCGGTGCATGGTGTTGGTGCAGATCACCACGAAGTCCGCGCCGCCCCGTTCCAGCCGCTGTGCGGCCATGATCATCGCGGCAGCGGCGTCGTCCCACCGTCCGGCCTGCTGCAGCGCCTCGATCTCTCCGAAGTCGAACGACCACAGGAGGCAACGCGCCGAGCGCAAGCCGCCCAGGCGCGCGCGAGCCAACTGGTTGATGATCCGGTAGTAGGCGGCCGAGCTCTCCCAGCTCATCCCGCCGATCAGCCCGATGACCTGCTGCGCCAAGCCGCTCTCCACTCTGCCACAGCGCGCGAAACCGAACCGCGCCACCTCACACGCGACGGCAGGCAAGCCGCCCAGCGCGCCGGTGACAGGTTCCACCCCTTCGCAGACGCAGGATGTTGCTGTTCTCTCGGACCATGACACCAAACGTCATCATCCGTCCCGCGAGAGGCGACGGGGATCTCAAGCTGGCCGCCAACTTGATGAGGGCCTACGCGGCGTCGCTGCCGATCGATCTCGCCTACCAGGAGTTCAGCGCCGAGCTGGCGGGCCTCCCGGGCAGCTACGCCGCCCCCGACGGCGAACTCTTCCTGGCGTGGCATAAATCCGCGGCGCCGATCGGCTGCGCCGCGCTCCGGCCCCTTCCGCCGAACGGCCGCTGCGAGATGAAGCGTCTCTTTCTCCACCCGAGCGCGCGAGGGCTTGGCGGAGGCAAGGCGCTGACCGCGCGCGTCATCGAGACCGCGAGGGCGAGAGGCTACCGCGAACTGTGCCTCGACACTCTCCCGACCATGACGGCCGCGATCGGCCTCTACGAGGAAGCCGGCTTCAAGCGCATCGCGCCCTACTACGCACCGGCCCCCCCAGGCACGCTCTTCATGAGCCTCGCCCTCTAGGTCCGCGTCTAACGGTCCGAATTCCCGTCCCGGCAAGAAGCACAACGACGCCACCACATGCGATAACGGGCCATCGTCAGGAGCGGGGCTCCGCCCCTGCACCCTGCTGGGGGCAGCGCCCCCAGACCCGCCCGACGTTCCTACACGCGCCCAGCTTCGGCCTTCCAGCAAAACGAGTCGCGGTGTCCGCCTTGCGCTCATCCCGGACGTTCAGCGGCCCTCGTTTATTTCCGAAAGCGGACACTGTTGACCGCAGCATCGGCTACACCAACAGACGCCACGTAACGTCTTTCATGTTGCACTAGCATCTTATGCCGAGAAACCGCCTTGACTCGCCGTGACAAAATTTGCATGGGGTTGCCCTATTTTACCCAATGAGGCGCCCGACTTTCTGACTTTGGCCGAAGCGGCCGACTATATCGGCGTATCCAAGGATACCTTGCGCCGCTGGGACAAGTCCGGTCGCCTAAAACCCGTAAGACGTCCAGGCAGTGGCTACCGCTTTTATCGCCGTCCAGACCTTGAATCCTTCCGGCTCGAATACCAGCAGGCCGAGATGGCGGCGGAGCAGCCCGATCATCTCTTTCAGACGATCACCGCCGACATTGAGGCCAACGCTAAAATTCGCGAACCGCAGCAAGGGGCGCATCGAGCAGTGCGCCAGCACTTCGAAACCTCGAACGAACCGGTCATCCTGCAAATCCCGGTCGGCTGTGGCAAACCGGCGTGATTGCCACCCTTCCCTTCGGCATCGCCAAAGGGCGTGCGCTTGTCATCACGCCGAACCTCACGATACGCAAAGGGGTGGCCGATGCTCTCGATGTCAGCGACCCCAAGAACTTCTGGAAACGCATCGGCGTCATCCACGATTTTTCGGCCGGGCCGTACCGCGCGGTGCTTGATGGCGTCGATGCCAATCTGCACGACTGCAACGCCAGCCAATTTGTGGTGACGAACATTCACCAGCTTTCCAGCTCTGCTGAGCGCTGGTTGCCGCAGTTTCCGCCGACCTACTTCGATATGATCATGGTGGACGAAGGCCACCATAACGTTGCCCCCAGTTGGGCCAAGGTGTTCGAGCGATTTCCGCATGCGAAGGTCATCAGCCTCACAGCGACGCCATTCCGCAGCGACGGCTCGCGGCCAGTCGGCAAGGTCATCTACAAATACCCGTTCACCAGGGCCATGGTGAAGGGGTACATCAAGCAGATTCATTCGCGGAACGTCGCGCCCTCGGAAATCTCTTTCACTTTTCGCGACGATATCAGACGCCACACGCTCGACGAAGTGATGAAGCTGAGGGAGCAAGCCTGGTTCCGCCGCGGCGTCGCCTTAGCTCCCGAATGCAACCGGCATATCGTCGATG
>CAXUIA010000070.1:5515-10058 GCA_964250835.1 uncultured Acetobacteraceae bacterium
ATTGTCGATGCGAGCATAAAACATCTAGAAGAACTGCGGCACCGCACCGGATTCAGGCACCAGCTCATCGCGGTCGCCTGCTCCGTCGATCACGCCCGCCAAATCCGCGCGCTATATGAGGAACGGAAGCTCAAAGCGCACGAAATCTACAGCGAGATGGATGACGAAAAGAAGGACGGCATCATTGCCGACCTTCGCAGCGGCAAGCTCGATTGCATTGTGCAGGTGCAGATGCTGGGCGAGGGATTCGACCATCCTCCGCTGAGCGTGGCGGCAATCTTCCGCCCCTTTGCCAGTTTGTCCCCTTACATCCAGTTCGTCGGCCGCGTCATGCGGGTGGTGCACAAGGCTCAAGCCGACCACCCGGATAACCATGCTTACATCGTTTCCCATGTCGGCCTGAACACCGACGCCCATTGGGACGATTTCCGCGAGATCGATTTGGACGATCAAGCGATGATCACACAGTGGTTGATCGCCGGGGATGACAGCGGAGAGGAAGGCAACGGTGAGCCGCGCCGCTTCGATGTGGGTATGTTTGTTGACAGCGAGATCATCGGCTCCTTCATCAACCGCTCATTCCTTGACCCCGACGACGACCGTGTTCTTGACGAGATGCTCAACCACGAGGTGGGTGCCGGCCTGCGTGTTCGCGATCTGGGTGTTACGAAGGAACAGCTCAGGGAAACGCTTCGCCAGAAACAGGCGGCCGGCACCGTCTCCGATACTTCGTCACTGCCGGTTCAGCCGCAGGCCAGGCGCGTGCAGGCCAGAAAGCGTCTGGCTCAGCGCACGGGTTCGGTAGTCGCACGAATCCTGAAAGACCTGGGCCTGTCGCTCAATGGCCGCGAGGTAGGAAAGATCGACGAGCGTGTAGCCGGGCAAAGCAATCGCGCGGCGGTCACGAAATTGCTTAGCAAAGCCGTCAACGAATATCTTGGAATCATATCGGGTAGCAGGAGAAATCCGGGAGCAGATGACAACGAGGATGCCTTGGCAGCCTTGGACATGCTCGGCGACCAGATCAGGGATTCTCTGAAAGGGAGGCCAGCAGAAGATGCCCAAAGTCAGAGACATTCTCGGACATGTCAGCGTGGAGCAAGCTGAGCGCCAGCGAAAATGCCGCCGCCACAACACCCACAAAGTGACCAAGGGCGAAATGTGCCTGGTCATTGCTACGAACGATACCGACGACCCGTACAGCTACTGCATGGATGCGTCGAAACAGATTCTCGATGCCGCCTGGACGAGGTTACAATCCCTCTATGCCGAGCTGAAACTTGCGCCACCTCCGTAATGTTTGAGTGACGCCGGCCCATGTGTGCGACGCCTGACAATAATCGCCCTATCGGAACGTAGTCGTCAGCATCGCACTGGAGATAGGCAAATGGTGTTTCCTCCTGGCTCCTCCATTCAAACGGCGATGGAGAAGACTTCAGTCGAGATGAATGGCGTCTGGGTGCGCTTCAACAGAGTCCTCGACAACATGGTCAGGTTCTGCAAGCCGATGGCGTTCTATAATCCTGGCAGCGAGTACGAACTCTCCATCGCCGGAACATGTTTCCTCGCTCGCTACATGCAGAAGCTCGTGCTGATAAGCACCCGTCATCAACTTGGAAAAACCGGCGCAGCAAGGCAGCCGAACGAGGCCTGCATTGTTGTGGAAAGCGGCAAGCAGCGCGTCGCCCTCACCTCCTCGCAGTACATCCGCCCGTCGTTTGTGGACCACGAGGACCACAACGTTGCCGAGGACCTCATCCTCCTGCAATTCGGTGCACAGACACAAAGCGTAAATCCGGCAAATATGTTTTTTGACATGACACACATTCTTACCCTCGACCAGGTCGGCGAGCAGAACGTAAAATTATACTTTGCCATTGGCTATCCGACTCAGTTCACCGAATTGGTGGGTAACTTTGATGATCCTGACGCCATATCGTTTGAGGGGTATGTTTCACGCGTTTCTAAGCTGTATCTGGAAACCGACCGCAGAGAGTCTATGCCGGCCCACATCGAATTCCGAGTGCGACGCGACCACACATTGACTATCGACGACTTCGATGGCCTGAGCGGATCGCCCGTGTTCTTTCTTTATGAGGATGATAGCCGACAATCCCGGCTTGGGTACGCGGGGATGGTCCGACTTGCGTCCAACGGCATTTTTCACATCTATGAGGGCCGCTATCTCAAGCGGATGCTTAAAGCAATTTAATAAGTGCTGCTTTGACGAATTGACAAATCATGTGAGACCGGCAGCACCGCTACGCTGCTATGGTCCGCTCTCCTCCTCTGCGCGCTACAAAGCGGCCCGTCCGCTTTCAGCCAACTTCAGTCATCAAAATCGCCTGACGGCCCCACATCGCTCCATCACGCAGAACGTGCCAAAGCGTCCGCTTCGACCGCTCACCCGTCTCACCGTCACCACCCCATGCTAGCTTGCTCCGCCGCTTCCCCGGCCAGACGGCCCAAGCGCGGCAGTCCCTTCCTGCGAGCAGGACCACAACGATGACCATCACCATCACCGCCTTCGCGCAGTCACCCGATGGCGGCAGGGGACTGGCGCGTGACACCCGCGTGCGCTGGGCGCTCGATGAGGTGGGCCAACCGTACGACGTCCGCCTCCTCTCGTTCGAGGCCATGAAGCAACCCGCGCACCGGGCGCTGCAGCCCTTCGGCCAGATCCCCACGTTCGAGGACTGCGATCTCGTCCTGTTCGAAACCGGATCGATTGTGTTCCACGTCGCCGAACGCCATGCCGGCCTGCTGCCCGCCGACGCCGACGCCCGGGCGCGCGCGGTCACCTGGATGTTCGCCGCCCTGAACACGGTGGAGCCGCCGATCCTCGACCTCGCCACCGCCAGGCTTCTGGAGGCCGACAAGCCCTGGGCCGAGGAGCGCCTGCCGCTGGTCATGGGTCGCGTCCGTGCCCGGGTCAGCCAGCTCTCGTCCCGCCTCGGCAACGGCGACTGGCTCGACGGCGACTTCAGCGCGGGCGACCTGATGATGGTGTCCGTGCTGCTCCGCCTCAGGCCGTCGGGCATCCTCGACGAGTATTCAAACCTCGCCGCCTACGTCGCCCGCGGCGAAGCGCGGCCTGCCTACCAGCGCGCGTTCGCGGCCCAGCGCGCGGTCCACACCGGCGTGACGCCGGCGTAAAGACACTGGTAACCTCCGCGCCCGCACCGCAAAGGACCCGAGGAGCCGTCACCCCGCATAAACCGAGTTTCCCCACACGGCGACCCAGGCCGATTGCTCGTTCGGCTGCGCACCCGGCAGAACGATCGGATCGGCCGGCGGATAGGACGAGTAGACCGCATAGGCCAGTTTCGATCCGAGTGAGTTCATCCACGCCCCGGCCGAGGCGACGAACGAACCGTCGTCGCGAGCCGCGCCCCACTCGGACACGCCGATCCGCACGCCGTTCTGCGCGGCAAAACCAACCAACCAGTCCAGATGGTAGGCGACCCCCGCGCCCGACTGCACGGTCGTCCAACTGCCGCAGTTCTGCTCATAGAAGTCCATCGAAACGATCTCGACATACGCGGCGCCTGGCCAATACGTCTCCGGCGTTCCGGCATCCGCAACGATCGAACCGGGCGGATACGTGAACGCGCCCCAGGCCCAGGCCGTGCAGAACTCGATCAGCACACCCGGCAAATACTGGCGAACGATCGTGACGATCCGCCGAAAGGTCGCGATGTAGTTCGCGGCCGTATTGTTCTGCCCCGCGGGGTTGCCGATTGACCACGGATACCAGTTTCCGTTCATCTCCCAGCCTGGCCGAATCGAGTAGATCCGAGCGCCCGACTGTGCCAGCGCCTGAGCGGCGGCGATGTAGTGGGCATCGTACGCGCCGGCAGCCGCCAACGCCATGTCGGTCGCGTCGAAATGATCCCAGCCCGGAAGGGTCAGCATCGGAAACGCGACCCCGCAGACGTCAATGTCGGGCGACGTTTTGGTCTGCCACCAACCGGACAACGTCATCGTGCCGCCGCAGCAATCCAGTTTCCGGCCCAGCCAGCTCTCGATTGAGGCAAGATCAGCCTGCGCGGTCGCATCGTTCGCGATGTAGCCCAACATGTAGGAAAGACGTGCCGGCGCGTCCGCAACATCGCTGGCGGCCGCCGGAGGCGCGGCATGGAGCAGCAGGTCCGTTCCGGCCGCGGCGATGCCGAGCGCGCCGGCACGGCGCAGAAGCTGGCGTCGGCCAAAGCCGGCAAACCGCAAACCTCCAAATAAACACTGAGCTTTTTTGGTCATCGATCTTTGCGTCTTTCCGCTTGCAAATCCTCACCCGACGGGCGAACGGCATGGGAACAAGCCAGGCGCTCGTTTGTTGCCCCTTTCTCGGAAACGTCACACAGGACGCCAGCGTAAGCGGCATCGTTCCGCTCGTGGTGGAGCCGTCGGGCAATGGACTCCACGAATTTCAAGTTTACGCGGCAGCACCCGTTGCCGCCTGGCGCGAAACGATTAACACCGCGCCTGAAGACAACGCGATCCTCGCGTCATGAGATACGAGCCGCACGAAGAAACCCTGGTC
>CAXUIA010000071.1:0-464 GCA_964250835.1 uncultured Acetobacteraceae bacterium
CAGGTTAACGTCCATCGCTCGCGACCTCCGCCTGCCCCGACCGCACCGTTATTCCGATTTGTCGGGCACCGGCAGACGATTGCCAAGTCGTTGCTTCATCGCCGCGAGCTCGTCCTCGACGGCCGCTTCAGTCTCCAACCCCGCCAACTCCTGCTCGAGCGTCGGCCGCCCCCCCGGGCCACGTCCCAGATCATAAGCTTCGACGCGGCCTTCCGCCTCATCAAGCGCGCGCTCGACCTGTTCGAACCGTGAGAATGCGTCGCTGATCCGCTCATCATGCAGCTGCTGGCGCAGCTTGAGCCTGCCGTTGGCCACCTTGTGGCGCGCTGCCAGCGAGCGCTGGCGCGAACGCGCGTCCGCGAGCTTGCCCTGCAGCTTGCCGATATCGTCATTCTGTTGATCGAGGCCTGCCGCGAGCGACGCGACCTGCCGCTCCAGCCCTTCACGCGCCCGCTCGGCATTGA
>CAXUIA010000071.1:474-1736 GCA_964250835.1 uncultured Acetobacteraceae bacterium
GCGCGTCAGCGCCAATTCCGCCCGACGCTGCCACTCCGCCTCCTCCCGCCGCATCCCCTCGACGCGCCGGTCGAGCTCCTTGCGCTCGGCGATCGCACGCACCGCCTGGCTGCGCACTTCGACCAGCGTGTCCTCCATCTCCTGGATCACCAGGCGGATGATCTTCTCCGGATCCTCGGCATTGGCCAGGATCGCATTGAGGTTCGAGTTCACGATGTCGGCCAGTCGGGAAAAGATGCTCACGGGACGTCCTCCGGGATCGCTTGCGCAGGCAAGCGGTCGATTGCTAGTGAAAGAGCTCTATTGGCGAGAAAGGCACGCAATTGGCCAAGACCGCCAACCCGAACACCGCGCCAACACCGATTGGCCAGGCTCCTGCCTTCCTCGAAATGCTGGCTCATGTTAGCCAGGCCGCCTCGATCGACCGACCGGTCCTCGTGCTCGGCGAGCGCGGCACCGGCAAAGAGCTCGTCGCACACCGCCTGACCTACCTGTCGCCGCGCTGGGACCGCCCCTTTATCAAACTGAACTGCGCCGCCCTGTCCGATCAGCTTCTCGACAGCGAGCTGTTCGGACACGAAGCCGGCGCTTACACCGGTGCTCAGCGTCGGCGCATCTCGCGCTTCGAGATGGCTGACGGCGGCACGCTCTTCCTCGACGAGATCGCGACCGCCTCGCTCGCCGTGCAGGAAAAGCTCCTTCGTGTCGTCGAGTACGGCACCTTCGAGCGTGTCGGCGGCAACGAAACCATCACCGTCGACGTCCGACTCGTCGCCGCCACCAACGCCGACCTCCCCGCACTCGCCGACAGCGGCCGCTTCCGCGCCGACCTTCTCGACCGGCTCGCCTTTGACGTCATCCATGTCCCGCCGCTGCGCGAGCGGTCCTCGGACATCATGCTGCTGGCCGAACATTTCGCGCGGCGCATGTCGAGCGAGCTCAAGCGCGCCTTCTTTGCGGGTTTCGGCAGCCAAGCCGAAGCCGACCTCTTCGCGCATGACTGGCCCGGCAATGTGCGCGAACTGCGCAACGCGATTGAACGCAGTGTCGCACGGGCTGAACGGCCGGAGCGTATCCTCGAACGCGTCGTAATCGACCCCTTCAGCCGCGCCGGCACACGCCCACGCTCGACGCCTGGTGCAACCCCGACTCCGGCCCAGAGCTGTATACCGAGCCAGGCGAGCCAGACCCTGACACCAAGCCCCATCGAGCCGACGGGTGACTTCCTCACCGCGACCCGCGCATACGAGGCACGTCTGCTC
>CAXUIA010000071.1:1746-2366 GCA_964250835.1 uncultured Acetobacteraceae bacterium
ATTCAGTCAGAAGCGCGCCGCGGCAAGCCTCGGTTTGACCTACTACCAATTCCGCCACCATTTGCGTGTCCACGGCCTGCTTGCCGAACGGCGTCAGGCGGCAGTCGAAACAGCGACGGAATAGATCCGCGTCAAGCTGCTGTTAGTCCACGCGACGGCGTCGATGGCGCCCCAGCTGAGGGCGGCTACAAGCGCGAGTCCCGCCAAGATGACGACGGTGCGGCGGTCGGACGAGCGGGCGCCGCGTTGAGACCGCGCTCGGCTGGTAGACCCGCACGCAGGATGCATGATGATGTCGGCCATGGTTCTGCTCCCTTCCGCCGGTCGAAACCTCCGGCACGGAAGAACACAGCATGAGGCGTGCCAGGCGGTATCAGCCGATCAACCCCCTGAAAACGTTTCAGAACACCTATTCGGAGCACCCTCTTCCTGAGCGCGACCTATGTAACTCATCAACAATTTGCTCGCCCATACAAAGAGTGGCGACTTCCGCCATCCGCCTCAGATCGGTCGGTGCGCTTTGTCCAGCAAACGCGAGAGCAAACCCTTCCGGACCGGTGTTTTTGGCGCAGCTTGAGGCGCTGTGGACGCTGCGGCATCGCGCGCCTTCTTCTTGAGCC
>CAXUIA010000071.1:2376-10032 GCA_964250835.1 uncultured Acetobacteraceae bacterium
GCCGAGTTCAATTCGCGTAAATCGGGCGGCACCGCCTCGGCCGCAAGGCGCGCCTCATAGGCCGCCTTGCCGCTGCTCATCGCAGACTTCGATGCCGTGTCGCCCGGCTTGGCACGCTTGCCGCTCATCGTTTCCTCCCGACAGACAATTCGAATGCACCATTTGCGTTGATGCCGACCGGCGCGCAACGCGCTATGAGACCGTGTCGGCCCAACTTTGCGAAAACCTGGCAACAAGTTCCGGTTCCGCAATGGCGGCAGGAGGAGTTCGGCATGTCGAGCAACAGGATCGAAACGTTTGCTCGCCGTCCGAGTGCGCTCCGCACGATCTGGCGGATCGCCCTGTCACTTGCCAAGCGCCCCGGCCGTAATCCTAACGCCGCCCTCGGTCCCGCCGTCCGGGTCGAACACGTTCGTCTGAGTGAGGGTGACATCGCCCCCTACGCCGCCCTGTGCGGCTTCGAGGAAGGCACCGTCCCGATCACCTTCCCGCATATGCTGGCCTTCCCGCTGCACGTGCGTCTGATGACGCGCGACGAGTTCCCCTTCCCGGCAATGGGCGCAATCCATCTCGAGAACAGCATTCGCCAGCACGACACGCTCCTCCCGGGCGACGAGCTCGACATTGAGGCCCGGCCATCGCGCCTGCTTCGGCACAATCAAGGCCAGTTGGTCGAAGTCGAGACGACCGCGACACGTCGCGGCCAGCCGGTGTGGGAAAGCCGCAGCCTTTATCTCTTTCGTGGCGCGCGCAGCGGCGTGGGCGAGACCTACGTACCACCCAAGCTGGCTGACGGACCATCCGACCTCGATGAACGCGGGCGATGGGCGCTTCCTGAGTCGATCGGCCGCAGCTACGCCCGTATCTCGGGCGACTGGAACCCGATCCATCTCAGCCGCACCACCGCCAAGCTGTTCGGCCTGCAAAAATCAGTCGCGCACGGGATGTGGATGAAGGCACGCGCGATCGCCGCCGTGACCGCGCCGTTACGTGCCTCTCACCGTGTGGCCTCCGTCACGGTCGCTTTTCGCACCCCGGCATTCCTTCCAGGCGCGGCGCGGCTGTTTGCGGGCGCTGGCCTGGTCGACAACATCTTTGAAGTCCGCGACGGCAAGACCCCGCGCAAGCTGTTGCGGGGGCGGCTCAAACTTCGCACGCCCTAGGTCGGGGCTCCGCCCCCGAACCCCGCTGGAGCCAGCGGCCCCAGACCCGCCGGACATCAAGGTTTGACTTGAATGCCCTTCCAGAACGCCATCCGGCCTCGGATCTCGGCCGCCGCCGGCTTCGGCTCGGCGTAATACCAGACTGCGTTCTCGTTGGTCCGACCTTCGATCTCGACACTGTAGTAGTTCGCCGTTCCCTTCCAGGGGCAAACGCTCGTATGGGTGCTTGGCTTAAGCAACGCTCGATCGACGGAGGTCTCGGGAAAATACGCGTTCCCCTCCACCGTGACGATATCGTCACTCTCTGCAATCGTATAACCGTTCCAGACGGCTTTCATGCGCGCTCTCCCTAACGATAGCCGGCGTCGATCAACGGGACGAGTGGCGCGATTGTCTGTGGTGTGACGACGCCCGCACCCGTGTTGATGTCCAAGCCCGGCATCTTGTACTTGGCACTCATCACGCACTGCAACACCGGCAGGAAGCCCTGCATGTACAGCAGTTGGTCCAACGTCACGGTGACGTAGCCGGACTTCAACCCGTCAATCGTCGACGGGGCAAGGTCGATGCCGCCTACCGTCACGTCACCCGGATGGCGCCCCGCCTTCTTCAGCACCGCAGGCAGTACGCCCGTCACGCCGCCATGTTGCGTTCCGATCGCGCGCAGCTTTGGATGGCTCAGCACATACGAGGTCAGCACCGGCACCGCGAGCGACGGATCGGAGTTTGCTTCCTGAGTGATCTCAAGCCGGTCGACCTTCAGCCCTGCCTTCTCAAGCGTGTCGGCCAGCCCCTTCTCCGACTGGCCGCGCTCGGCTTGGCTGAACACGCCATACACCATTGCCTCGTCGCCCGACTTCAGGTGGCCGGCCGCGATCATCTGCTGCGCCGTCAGGCTGCCGCCGGCATAGAGATCCACACCCGCATACCCAAACCCTGCCGGCCGATAATCGTGCTGCAACGTCGTCAGTGGCGAGTTGCCGTCCGTCACCACGATCCCCTGCGACACCGCCTGCTTGACCAGGCCGGCGAACGCGTCGTTCCCCGGATGCCCGGTCACCACGATGCAGGTCGGGCGCGCCGCCATCGCCTCCTTGAACTGCTGGATCATCGTCTCCGGCGCCCAAGCCGAGAACTGCGCGTTCAGCTTGGCGACGCCGAGCGCCTTGGCCGCCGCGGCCGCCCCGGTCTGACGAGCGAGCGTTGCGCCATCACCCGGATTGCCGCCCATTTGCATGTAAATCACCATGCCCTTGCCAGGCGGCGCATCGTCCGCCGCCAGAGCGCTCATCGGAGACGTGAGCAGCGTAAAGGAGGCAAGCAACGCACGCACTCTCATCGGTTCGTTTCCTTCATTGTTTTTCTTGATAGTCGCTCCCCCCGGCGAAACCTGGCCAGAAGAGCGCGGCGCATATTAGGTTCGTCGATATAAAGGTAGAACACCACCGACACGAGGAAGACCAGGCCCTGGACGGTCCGGACCCAGGCGCCCGTAAGCCCGGTTGCCACCAGCCCTGCCTCGATCATGCCGATGATGCAGCAGCCGAACACCGTTCCCACGATGGTTGCCCGTCCGCCGAGAATAGAGGTGCCGCCTATCAACACCGAGGCAATCGCCGTCAGCAGGTAGCCCTCACCCTGGTTGCCGAAGTAATTCTTGTTCTCGAGCGTCAGCAAAATCGCGGCGAACGCTCCCATTCCGCCCATCAGCGTGAACAGCTTGATCTTCTCGCGATCGACGTCGATGCCCACCACGCGCGAGACCTGGTTGCTGTCGCCGATAAACAGGACGTGCTCGCCGAACCGGTGGCGATTGAGGATGAACCACAGGAACACCACGATCCCGGTCGTCCAGAACAGCTGCACCGAAATCTGACTGACCCAGTCCGCCTTGTCGCCAAGCTGGCCCACCAGGACACGCCACACCCAGCTCGTCTCCGCGCCACGCAGTGCATACGATTTCCCGCCCGACAGCACGGTCGCCATGCCCGACCAGAAGAACTGCGCCGCCAATGTTGCAATGAAGGAGGGAACGCCAATCCGCGCGACGATCACGCCGTTGATGAAACCGACCAGCAGCCCCGACGCGAGACCGAGCACGACCGCCAACCATCCAAGATGGTAATCACGAAAGGCGATCGCGCAGACGAACCCCGAAAACGCGATGATCGACGGAAAAGACAAATCGATCTCGCCCGCACCGATCACGAACGTCAGCCCGGTCGCGAGCAGCACCAGTGGCGGCAAGGTCGAGGCGAACGTCGTGTAGATGTAGGGTGCGAAGAAAACGGTCGGCGCCAAATACATAAACAGCAGCAGCAGCACGACAAAAACGCCAATAATCGGCAGGCCTTCGATCTTGCTCAAGCGGAATGGCGCCCGGCTCATCAGGCGTGTTGCAATCCAATAAGGTAATCTGTCAGCTCGACCACCGACATGCGATGCGGATCGATCTCCGCCACGATCGTCCCACGATCGAGTACCACCAGACGATCCGCGACCGCGTGCACGTGCGCGAGGTTATGCTCGATGTAAACGCAGGCTCGTCCCGAGCTCTTGATCAGCCGCACGAAGTCGAGAACCTTGCGCACCTCCGACACTGCCAGCGCCACGGTCGGCTCATCGAGCACGATCAGGTCGGCGTCGAAATGCATCGCGCGCCCGATCGCAATCCCCTGCCGTTCGCCGACCGAGAGTTGCGCCACCGTACTGTCGACCGAAATGCCCATGCCGCGGAACCCGATCGAGCCCATCAGCATATCGGCCGCGATCTGTCGCTGGCGTTTGACGTCGATGAACCCGAACCGATTGGTGATCTGACGTCCGACAAAGAAGTTGCGCCATAGCGGCTGCTTCTCGGCCAGCGACTTGTCCTGATAAACTGTCTCTATGGCGAGGTCGTGCGCCTTACGCACCGAGTAGCGGCGCGGATCGATCTCCCGGTCACGCACGAAGATCCGCCCGGATGTCGGCGGCATCACGCCGGTCATGACTTTGATCAGCGTCGACTTGCCGGCCCCGTTGTCGCCGATCAGTCCGACGATTTCGTTGCGGCCGATCTCCAGGTTGATATCGCGCAGCCCCTGAACCGCACCGAAGAACTTCTGGACGTTCTGCAGCCGAACGACATGCTGGAACGTCATGGTTCCCTCGTCATGTGGACCGGACAGCAGCTGATCGTCAGCAATAAGGCCAGAACCCCGTCTTACACAGCGGGTCTGGGGCTGCCAGCCCCAGCGGGGTCCAAGGGGCAGCGCCCCTTGATCTACTCCATCCGATCAATCGCGCGCGCCACAATGAAATCGTTCTCATGCAGCCCGCCAATAACGTGCGTGCTCAGCGTGAATTCCGCATACCCCCACCCGAACGCAACATCCGGATGGTGATTCTCCCGCGCTGCCAACCCGGCCACTTCGCTCACCATCGCAAACGCCGCGTCGAAATCCGCAAACCGAAACCGGCGCGAAATGCACGCCCCATTCTCCGCAAGCACCCACTTCGGAACCTCCGGCAAACGCGCCCGCACCTCGGCCTCCGTCATCGGCGGGGTGCCTTTCCGGCAGGGCACACAGTGGCCGCTCACTCCTCCTCACCGAGATAGGACGCGAGCTCGATCAGGTTGCCGTCCGGATCGCGGCAATAGACCGAAGTCATCGGCCCCAGCGCGCCGAGCCGGTCGACCGGACCATCGATCACCTCCACACCGCAGGCACGCAGATGTTCGATAGTGTCCTCAGGCCGCAAGGTGGTCGTGAAGCACAGGTCCTGCGTGCCGGGGATCGCAAAATCCGCAGTGTCCCAGCCATCCGCGCCATCGGGCCGAAGATTGAGCTTTTGGCCTCCAAAGCGAAGCGCGTTGCGACGGTTGCGCCCGTACTCCTCGCGTTCCATCCCGAGCACGCGCTGATACCACGACGCCGTTTTCTCGACATCGCGGCAGGTAATCACCAGATGGTCCAGCCGATCGACCGTGTAGCGCATCAGGAGGTCAAACCCTCGTAGAAGTCATTGCCCTTATCGTCGATGACGATAAAGGCCGGGAAGTCCTCGACCTCGATCCGCCAGACCGCTTCCATTCCAAGTTCGGAATATTCCAGCACCTCGACTTTCCGAATGCAGTCCTGCGCGAGGCGAGCCGCCGGCCCACCCACGCTACCCAGATAGAAGCCGCCATACACCCGGCACGCATTGCGGACAGCCTTCGACCGATTGCCCTTGGCCAGCATGATGAGCGATCCGCCGGCACGTTGGAACTCGTCGACGTAGCTATCCATCCGCCCCGCCGTCGTCGGACCAAAGCTGCCGGTCGCCATCCCGTCCGGCGTCTTGGCAGGTCCCGCGTAATAAACCGGATGATCACGCAGATAATCCGGCATGCCCTCGCCGCGGTCGAGCCGCTCCTTGATCCTCGCATGTGCGATGTCGCGTGCCACTACGACCGTTCCCGTCAGCGCCAGCCGCGTCTTGACCGGATAGCGCGACAGCTCGGCCCTGATCTCCGCCATCGGACGGCCGAGATCGACCCGCACGACGTCTCCGCCGAGGATCTCATCAGTTGCCTCAGGCAGGAACCGCCCCGGATCAGTCTCCAACTGCTCGAGAAACACACCGCCGGGGGTAATCTTCGCCCTGATCTGGCGATCCGCGGAGCAGGATACCCCGATCCCCACCGGCAAGCTCGCGCCATGACGCGGCAGCCTAATCACCCGCACATCGTGACAGAAATACTTGCCTCCAAACTGCGCCCCGATCCCGATATCCTGCGTCAACCGGTGCACGGCCGCCTCGAGTGCGATGTCACGGAACGCCTGCCCGGTGCGGCTCCCTTCCGTCGGCAGCCCGTCCAGATAACGCGTCGACGCCAGCTTGACCGTCTTGAGCGTCATTTCCGCCGACAGCCCGCCGATCACGATCGCCAGATGGTAGGGCGGGCAAGCCGATGTTCCGAGCGTACGGACCTTGGTTGCGATCCACTCCAACAGCTTCGCCTCGGACGCCAGCAACGCCCGCGTTTCCTGGTAAAGGAACGTCTTGTTCGCCGACCCGCCGCCCTTGGCGATGAACATCAGCCTGAACTCATCCGCCCCATGCGCGCCGGATGCGGCCGCGATGTCGAACTGCACCGGCAGATTGTTGCCGGTGTTCACCTCCTCGAACATCGTCAGCGGCGCCATTTGCGAGTAGCGCAAGCTGGTCTCCGTGTAGACCGACGCGATCCCGTCTGAAAACGCGCGCTCCTCGTCGCCGTCGACCCAGACGCGCTGCCCCTTCTTGCCGAACACGATCGCAGTCCCGGTGTCCTGGCACATCGGCAGACGACCACCGGCAGCGATGTTGGCGTTCTTCAGCAGATCAAGCGCAACGAACCGGTCGTTCGGCGAACTCTCCGGATCGTCCAGAATGGCGCGCAACTGGGCAAGGTGCCCCGGCCGCAACAGGTGCGACACATCACGAAAGGCTGCCCGCGCGAGCGACGCCAGCGCCTGCGGCTTGACCCGCAGAACCGTCTCGCCGTCGCACACGGACGTCGTCACATCCTTGATGTCGTCCAAACGACGGTAAACCGTCGCATCGTCGTCCAGCGGAAACAACGGCGCATAGCCGCTTGCGGCCAGCTTCATCGGCGCATTCATGACGGTCCCCTTCTCGGACGCGGTCAGTCCTTCCGTTTGCGGAACGCATCCAGGCTGACCACCTGCGGCTCGCCTTCCGCCTTCCCGACTTGGGGCTCCGCTGGTACCTCCACCAGTCGTGGCGTCGATCCGCTCGGCTTGCCCGGCGAGTCCGCCATCACCGCGCGGAACCGCAATCCCCACTTCACCGAAGGATCCGCAAAACCGGTCATCGCGTCGAACGGCACCACCAGCGTGCTCGCCACACCGCCGAACGACAGTCCGACCGACATGAAATGGCCTGCTTCATCGACGATCAGATCCCAATATTTATGCTGCAGCACGATCGTCATCTCCTCGGGGTACTTGGCCCGAAGCCGCGCCGGCAAGCTCGCGGCGGGATGATCGGTGCGAAACGTGATATAAAAGTGATGCTCGCCGGGCAAACCGTGCGCCGCGACATAGGACAGCGCCCGAATGGCCACGCCCCGGAACGCTTCCTCGGTCCACGCCTCGTAGGGAAGCAGGCTGTCGGGAGTGTCTCCCCCGTTCGAACCCTGCGTCTCGCTCATTGTCTCTCCTACGTCAGCGCAAAGTCGAGAGAGCGGGAGGCTTCTGTTGCCCGGTGCCTCCCAAACCGCGCTTGCCTAAGTCAATTAGGCAGCGAGCGCCATGACCTCGCGGTCATTATCGTTGGCACTTGTGATGTAGCCCGATAACGGCGGTACAATGCCGGGCAAAGAGTCCGTCTTTACCGCGCGTGTCGAGCCTGTTTCGCCCCCATATGCCGCCAGCATCACGATCCCTCCGGGGAACCGATCCGCTTCGCGGCTGGATGGTGGAGGCGCCGGGCACTGCCCCCGGGTCCACAACGCTTATTC
>CAXUIA010000072.1:0-10031 GCA_964250835.1 uncultured Acetobacteraceae bacterium
GGCGAGCACCATCTCGACCACCTCGACCATGGCGGCGTCCGTCACGCGCAGGCCGTCGATGAAGCTGCTGGTGATCGACAGCCGGCGCAGCATTCCGTCGATCTGCGGCCCGCCGCCATGCACCACGACCGGGTTGACGCCGACCTGCTTGAGCAGCGCGATGTCGTGCCCGAACGCTTCCGACAGCGGGCCGGAGCCCATCGCATGGCCTCCATATTTCACCACGATGGTGTCGCCGGTGTAGCGCTGCAGGTAGGGCAGCGCGCGAGCGAGGATGTCGGCCTGTTCGCGGGCCCGTCGCAGACCCTCCTCGCTCATGCTCATGGAAGCTCCGGTGCTGGTTGGGCAAGGGTCGCGAGCGAAGCGCGAAGTTCGGCAATGCCCGCGCCGTTGTCCGCGCTGGTGGCCACGGTGCCGGGATAGGCGGCCGGATGAGCGCGGGCGAGCGCGTCCAGCTCGGCGCGCTTAGCGTCGAGACGGCCGGGTTTGACGGCGTCGATCTTGGTCAGCACGAGCTGAAAGGTGACGGCCGCATGGTCGAGCAGGTCCATCACCGTGCGGTCGCTCTCCTTGATCTCGACCCGCGCGTCGAGCAGCAGCACGACGCGCGCCAGCGATGGACGGCCGCGCAGATAGTCCAGCATCAGCCCTTGCCAATCGCGTTTGATGGCGTGGCCGGCCTGCGCGTAGCCGTATCCCGGCATGTCGACGATGGTGAGCCGGCCGGCGAGGTCGAAGAAGTTGAGCTGCCGGGTGCGGCCAGGCGTGTTGGACGCACGCGCCAGCGCCCGCCGGCCGGTCAGCGCGTTGATCAGCGAGGATTTGCCGACATTGGAGCGCCCGGCAAACGCGATCTCGGGGTTGCGCTGCTCCGGCATCTGATCGAGCCGCTGCGCCGCATAGACAAAGGCCGCTTCGCGGGCAAACAGCAACCGCCCCGCCTCCTCAAGCTCGGCGGCGTCGACTTCACTCAGGTGCGGGCCACCTTCGGCTGACGGCCGATGCTGGTGTTGCGCATGATGAACCATTGCTGGGCGACCGTGAGCAGGTTGTTCCAGCAGTAATAGATCACGAGGCCGGCCGGAAAGCGCGCCATCATGAAGGTGAAGATGATCGGCATGAACTGAAAGATGCGCTGCTGCGCAGGGTCGGGCGGCGGCGGGTTGAGGCGCTGCTGAAGGAACATCGTCACCATCAGCACGAGCGGCCAGACGCCCAGTTCAAGATAGGGGCTGAGGTGGCCGGGATCGAACGGCAGCACGCCGAACAGGTTGAAGATCGTGGTCGGATCGGGTGCCGACAGGTCGCGGATCCAGCCAAAAAACGGCGCGTGACGCATCTCGATCGTCACGTAAAGCACCTTGTAGAGACAAAAGAACACCGGGATCTGTATCAGCATCGGCAGGCAGCCGCCGGCCGGATTGACCCCCTCCGTCTTGTAGAGCGCCATCGTTTCGCGCTGCATGGCCGCCGCATCGTCCTTATGGCGCTCGCGGATCTGCTGCATCCTTGGCGCCAGCAGCCGCATCTTGCTCATCGAACGATAGGACTTGTTGGCGAGCGGGAAGAACAGCGCCTTGACGAAGAGCGTGAAAACCAGGATCGCAAGACCAAAATTGCCGAGCTGGTTGCTGAGCCAGTCCAGCATGAAGAAGATCGGCTTGGTCAGAAAGTAGAAATAACCGAAATCGACCGCCTTGTCGAAATGCGGAACGTCGAGATCGCGCATGTAGGCGTCGAGCAGGTGCACTTCCTTGGCGCCGGCAAAGATGTGGCTGCCGTTGTCCGCCGTCGCATTGGGCGCGACCGTGAGCGGCGTCTGGGCCAGCGTGTCGACTTGGTAGGTGCCCGCGGCATCCCCGCCGGTGCCCGGAACATACCGGTACGATGCGGCGATGGGTGCGTTCTGGGCGGGGATGACCGCCGACAGCCAGTATTTGTCGGTGATGCCGGCCCAGCCGCCCGTGGAATCCTCCGTCAAGGCGACACCACCGTTCTTGGCGCTGTCGGTCTCGGTCGCCTTGTAGCCCAGCTCGTGCAGCGTGCCGCCGAGCACGCCGATCGGGCCCTCATGGATCAGGTAGGATCCGGCGACGACCGGGGTGTAGCCGCGTGATACCCGCGACCAGGGATAAAGCTGGACGGGGGTCGCGCCGGTGTTGCGCACCGATTGCTCGACGGTGAACATGTAGTTGCCGTCGATGGAGACGCGGATCGAGAACAGCAGGCCCGCGCCGTTGTCCCAGGTCAGGGTCGCGGGATTGTTGCGGGTGATCGATGTGGCGTCGGTGTGCCAAAGCGTGGAACTGTCGGGCAGGCGTATGTTGCTGCCGGGGGCGGCGGCCCAGCCGAGCTGGATCAGGTTCGGCTGTGGGTCGCGCTGCGGCTCGAGGACGCGCACCAGCGGGCTCTTGGGCGACACGTTCTCATGGTAATCGCGCAGCACCAAGTCGTCGAAGCGGGCGCCGACGAGATCGATGCTGCCGGCAACCCGCGCCCCGTCGATCGGCAGACGCGGCGCGTTGGCGGGCGGCGGCACGGCGACCGGCTGCGTACCGGGAGAGGCGACGTCGCCGGTGGCGCGCGGCACCTCCCCCGGTGGCGTCGCGCGCGTCGTGGCAGTCACGCCGGAGGCCGCGGCGCCCTGCGGATGCGGGCGCGGCGGCGGCAGCAGCACCTGAAAGATCATCAGGATCGCGAACGAGATCGCGATGGCCAGGAAAAGCCGCTTCTGGTCCATCAGCGTTCGACCGTTCCTGAGGAGCGTGATGGAGCGGAGCGCGGCGGCACAGGGTCATGCCCGCCGCGGCACCAGGGATTGCAGCGCGCGATGCGGCCGGCCGCAAGCAGCGTTCCCCGAAGCGCGCCGTGCGCCTCGATCGCCTCGATCGCATAATCGCTGCAGGACGGCATGAACCGGCAATTCGGCCCGAGAATAGGTCGCAGGGTCCACTGCCAGGCACGAACCGGCAAGGTCAGTAGCGAAGTCATGACGCGCGGGTCAGGGCTCGGTCGAGCGCGCGCGCAAGGTCGTCCAGCAGCGCTGGGAACGGCCGCGCTATCGTGCCATCCCGGCCGATCAGAACGAGGTCGTGACCCGAAACCGGACGCGCCCGCAAAACAAGACGAGCGGCCTCGCGCAGGCGGCGGCGGACGCGATTGCGGACAACGGCATTGCCCACGCGCTTGGTGACCGTAAAACCCAGGCGAGCCGGAGTTGCGGGATCATCATGAGGCAGCGCTTGCAGGACGAGCCCCGGCAAGGCGACTTTGCGGCCCTTGGCCGCGGCGCGCAAGAAGTCGGCGCGGCGCTTCAGCCGCGATGGCGGAGCCATCGCCTCAAACTGTCCCGGCTCAGGCCGAGAGACGCTTGCGGCCCTTGGCACGGCGGTTTGCCAGCACCTTGCGGCCGCCCGGCGTCTCCATGCGCGCACGAAACCCGTGCCGACGCTTGCGGACCAGCTTGGACGGTTGATAGGTGCGCTTCACGGGTGCGCTCTCCTCGGAACGGTGACGTCCAATGATCGGACATGGAGGGTGCGCGCGCCAGCGGCCGCGGACCCGACAGGGCGCGGCTTATAGGCGGCGCATGCTTGTGGGTCAATCATTCGGACCACAGATGCGAAATGAGCTGGGTGGGATGAAGAGATGAGCCAGGCGATGAGCGTGCCAGCAAGCCCGGCGGGATGGCGGCGGCGGGCATTGCTGGGGCTGGGCGTCGCGGTCGTCACGATCCTGGTTTGGTCGGTGCTGCGGCTCTCGGGCGCGCCCGACAGCGTCGCCATCCTGATGGCGGCCGTGATGTCGGGCGTCGCCGCTTCGCTCGCGGCGCCACCCGTCCCCCCCGCCCCCCAAGCCGCCGCGGCCGCGGCGCGCGCCCCCGCGCCCCTCCGCCGGCTGCGGCATGACCTGCGCGGCATCCTGTCGCCCGCCCTGATGACCGCGGACCGACTGCTGATGACAACAACCGACCCCGGGATCAAACGCGCCGCCGAGATGATGGTCGAAACCGTCGAGCGGGCGGAAAAGCGGCTGGCGGGGTAGCTACTTGGGGCTCTGCCCCAAACCAAGCTGGGCGAGCCGCCCCAGACCGTGAGCTCCCGGCGGCAACACATCGTCACGCGGGTCCGGGGGCGCCGCCCCCGGCGGGGCCAGGGCGGAGCCCCTGAACTCACTCCGTCAGAAACAACAGCCGAGCCGGCCGCCCATACTCCACCAGCACCAGCGCGTTCTGCCGGAACTTGCGCCCGAGCCGCGCCAGCCGGCCGGGATCACCGCACACGAACAGCCCTTCCTCGCGCCACCCGCCAAGCCGCCCCTCCGCCGGCAGCAGCGGCAGCCCACCAGCACCACGTGCAAGACTATGCGTCATCCGCCGGTTCCAGGCATCGGGCCGCGCCCGGCTGTGCGGATTGGCGGCCGTGATCAGTGCCCCCGACCGCGCGCCCAGCCGCGTGAGCATGGCGTCGGTCTCGCGCGAGCGCTGGCCGACGGCGACATGGATGCGCCCGTCGACCACGTAGTCGGTGCGCCTGTAGAGACGGAGCAGCTTGGGTGCGAGCATCAGGCCTCCCATAGCTGGTCGGGCTGGCGCGCGTTCCACTCGACATCGCGGTGCACGCACACCGACATCAGCAGCCCGAAGCCGAACATGACGGTCAGCATCGCCGAGCCGCCATAGGAGACGAGTGGCAGCGGCACGCCGCCCACCGGGATCGCGCCCATGACCATGGCGAGGTTGACGAAGCAGTAGAGCGAGAAATTGACCGACAGCCCGAGTGCCAGCAGCCGGCCGAACTGGTGACGGCAGGTCAGCGCCATCAGCATGCCGCCCAGGATCAACAGCAGCAGCAGCCCCATCACCGTCAGGCCGCCCACCAGACCCCATTCCTCGGCAATCGTGGTGAAGATGAAGTCGGTCTGCTTCTCGGGCAGAAAGTCGAGCTGCCCCTGCGTCCCGTGCAAGAACCCGCGGCCCCACATGCCGCCCGAGCCGAGCGCGATCTTGGACTGGATGATGTTGTAGCCGGCCCCGAGCGGGTCGTTCTCCGGATGCAGAAAGGTGGTGATCCGGGCGCGCTGGTAGTCGTGCAAGTGGCGATAGGCGAAACCGGCGGCGAACGGAAACGGCAGGGCTGCGAGTGCGACCTGCCAGAGCCGCACGCCCGCGGCCAGCACCACGGAGGCGCCAACCAGCGCGATGATCACCGCGGTGCCGAGATTGGGCTCCTTCAGCACCAGACCCACCGGGATCAGGATCAGGATGGCGGGCGGAAGGAGGAACAGCGGGTTGCCCATGCGTCGCCAGCTCGCATCCCTGAAATAGGCGGCGAGCACCAGGACGAGCGCCACCTTGGCGAGCTCGGACGGCTGCATCTGGACGCCCGCCAGGTCGATCCAGCGCTCCGCACCCTTGCCGACATGGCCGATCTTCAACACGAGCGCCAGCAGCGTGATCGAAACCGCGTAGAGCGGCCAGGCAAGACGTGCCAACCAGCGTATGTCGGTCAGCGCCAGAACCAGCATCATCACCAGGCCGGCGACGAACCGCACGCTCTGCGGTGCGGCATAGGGCCGCGGGCCACCCCCGCCGGCTGAATACAGCGCCGCGTAGCCGACGCCCCCAAGGGCCGCGATCAACAGGACGTAGAACCAATTGACCCGCCAAAGCTTGGCGAGCAGGCCGAAGCTCGGCTCCGCGCGCAGCAGGCGCTTGTCGGTGATCATGGCGCCGCGATCAGGGCAGCACCACGCCGCCGGGCACGGCGTTCGACCGGGAGGCGTCGGCCACGGTCTCGCCGGGCTGCTCGGGCTTGACGCTGGGATTGCGTTCAAGCGTGTCGACCATGATGTCGCGGGCCAGCGGCGCGGCGACCTGGGCCGCGGCGTTGCCATGCTCAACGACGACGGCGATCGCATAGCGCGGCGCGTCATAGGGCGCGTAACAGATGAACAGCGCGTGCGGCCGGAACTCCCACGGCAGCTTGGAGCTGTCGAAATGACCGAACTCGCGCGTCCAGCGCGACACCCGGCGGACCTGGGCGGAGCCGGTCTTTCCCGCCATCTGCACGCCCGCGAGCGGCAGCCGGGCCAGCGGCGCGGTGCCGCGCGGGTCATTGACCACCGCCCACATGCCGTCGCGCACCGCGTGCAGCTGGTCCTCGGGCAGCCCCATGCTGGGCCAGTCGTTGGGTGAACTGCCGGTCTGCACGACGCCGCCCAGCGCCCGGGTCAGATGCGGCTGCACGGCCCGTCCGGTGGCGAGGCGCGAGACGTAGGTCGCGAGCGCAAGCGGCGTCACCTGCACGAAGCCCTGGCCGATGCCGGCGTTGATGGTGTCGCCGCCGTTCCAGTGATGCCCATGATGACGGCGCCACTCCGGCGTCGGGATGACGCCCGACTTGACGTGCGGCAGCTCGATCGGCAGCGGAACACCCAGGCCCAGCAGATGCCCGCCCTGCGCGATCCGGTCCATGCCGGTGCGGCGCGCAACCTCGAAAAAGAAGACGTCGCACGAGTTCATGATCCCGCCATGGAGGTTGAGCGGACCGTGCCCGCCCTTCTTCCAGCAGTGAAAACGCACGCCGCCCACATCGATGTAGCCCGGGCAGTTGATACGATCGTCGGGACTGAGCGTGCCGGCCTGAAGCGCCGAAATCGCCACCGCCGGCTTGAACGTCGAACCCGGCGGATACAGCCCCGCCACCGCTTTGTTGATCAACGGACGGGTCGCCTGCGCATCGGGCGAGTTCCACGCCGCCCATTGCGCCTGGCTGACGCCGCTGTCGAACAGGCTCGGGTCGAACGAAGGATTGCTGACCATGGCGATGACTTCGCCGTTGGTGCAGTCCATCACCACCGCCGACGCCGACTGATCGGCCAGGTGGTCAAGCACGGAGCGCTGCAGGCCGGCATCAATGGTCAGCGTCACCTCCGTGCCGAGACCGCCCTCATGGCGGTCGAGCTCGCGGATGACGCGGCCGGCGGCATTGACCTCCATCTGCACGCTGCCCGGATCGCCGCGCAGCTCGACCTCGTGGTTGCGCTCGATGCCGGCGCGGCCGACGCGCATGCCCGGCAACGCCAGGAGCGGCTGGCCCGTCTCATCGGCGTCGTTGGGAGGCGCCACGTAACCCACGACATGAGCGAGCTTCTCGGCCTGCGGATAGATGCGCGTGGTGCCGACATCAATGATCACACCGGGCAGGTCGGGGGCGGCCACCTCGATGCGCGCCATGTCGTCCCAGGTCAGGAAGTCGCGCAGCATGACTGGGATGAAGCGGTGACGCCGATTGGCTTCCCGTGTGATTCGGGCGCGGGCCACCTGATCGAGCGGAACAATGGCCGAAAACCGGTCCAGCGTCAGCGGGAGGTCGTCCGTCTCGTCGGCCAGCAGGAGCGCGCGCCAATTGAGCTTGTTGCCCGCCAGCACCTCGCCGAACCGATCAACGATCCGGCCGCGCGGCGGCGCCAGCAGCCGGGTGCTGATCCGGTTGCTGTCGGCCATGGTCCGATACTTGCCGCCGTCCTCGACCTGGAGCTGGTAGAGGCGCCACCCCAAGCCGCCGAGAGCTGCGCCCTGCGCGGTCATGATGAACAGCGCGCGCCGTGTGAAGACGCCGCGGCGCTCGTCGTCGGTGCGCACGGGCTTGACGGCCATCAACCGCCGGCGCGGCCGCCTCATGGGATCCGAACGCCCGGCGCGGGGCGCGGCGGGAGGCAGAGGCCCGCTTCACTCACGCCCGCTCGGGCGCCGCCAGCCCCCCATGCAGCCGGATCAGAACGACCGCGATCAGCGGATAAAAGCCGGCCGCCAACGCCCACTCGAAGGCTGCCGGCGTCGCGGGCACCACGCGCCACTCGAGCGCGGTGGTGAGCACCCACTGGAACGCGAATGCGGGTGCTGCAATGCCGGCAAACGCGAGCCAGACGACCAGAAAGCCGCGCCGGATCAACGGCGTGCGGGCACGCGCGCACACCCCGTTGACCGTCACCAGCGTGAGCATGGCGATGCCGGGCGGCGCCGGCCCGAGCAGGTCGCAGAACAAACCCACCAGAAAGGCCACCGACGGCGGCATGGAAGCCGGCCGGTAGAGCGACCAGAAGAACACCAGGACCAGCGCCACGGCCTGCTGCAGTTCGGGGCCGCCGGGCAGGCCGAGCGGAAAGGCGAGCAGGACCACGATCGCGATGGTCGAGACGGCGGGGATCAATCGCCTGCCGGCCGCATCCAGCCGGCGTCCGAGCGTCGGGCCTGGTCGTATGCCGGGAAAGCGGTCTGACACGGTGGCGCTCACCTTGGGCGGTCGTCACGCGTGGGGTGCCGCTGGAGCCGGCTCGGTCGGCAGATGCCCGGGCGCCCCGGGCGCCTCGATCGACTGCAGCTTATAGTCGAACAGGCGCAGGATCGTCAGCCCATCGAAGGCAGCCGCCGGGATGACGGCAAAGGCGCCGTTCGGCTGGCGGTGGACGGTGCCGACGGGCAGGCCGGCAGGAAACGCGTTGGCCTCGGCCGACGTGAGGACGCGCTCGCCGTCCGCGGGGTGGACGCCGTCTGGAAGATACATCAGCGTGGGCCAGCGCCCGTCGTTGCCGACCATGATGCCGGCCGCATGCGTGTCGCCCAGTTCAACCGGGATGCGGCTCGCGCTGTCGGTGATCAGCAGCACGCGCGCCGAACGGCGTCCGACTTCGGTCACGCGGCCGACCAGGCCGGACGCATCGAGGGCCACCTGGCCTTTGTGGACAGCGTTGTTGGGACCGACATAGAGCAGAACCGAGCGGGAATAGATGCCGCCTGCATCCGCGACGACACGGCCGGTCACGTAGCTCGGTGTGGGTTCCGGGATCCAGTGCAGATTTTCCTTCAGCGTCGCGTTCTCGGCTTCCAACGCCAATGCAACTTCGTACCAGCGCAGCAGGCGTGCGTTCTCCGCGCGGAGCTTGCGGTTTTCCGCGGCCAGATCAACCACGCCGAGCAGGTCTCCGGCAACCCGCCTGATCCTGGCGACAGGTTCGGCAAGCGTCGCATACAGCGGCGAGAGCCCGTCGGCGAGCCACATGCGCGCATTGCTCGCGAGCCGGTCGTCGGCACGGCCGAGCAGCATCACGGCCAGGCTGGCGGTAAAGAACAGCGGCACGCCGAGCTTGGCGAGCGCCTGCCGCGCCTGGATGGACAGCCGAAGCATAAAAGGGCGATCCTCCCGGGAGCCGCTGGGTCAGATGGTGCTCCCAAAACGTCCGCCAGGCGAGGTCGGACGCGTCGGAGTCGCAAGCTTTGTCAACCAGCTCAATACATCGTCGTCAAAACATTGCGCAGCCGCTTCATCTCCTCAAGCGCGCGGCCGGTGCCGAGCGCGACGCAGCTCAGCGCGTCCTCGGCAACGACGACGGGAAGGCGGGTGCTGTCACGCAGCACGTCCGCCATGCGGAACAGCAGCGCGCCCCCACCGGTCAGCACGATGCCCTTGTCGACGATATCGGCGGCGAGCTCCGGCGGCGTGTTCTCGAGCGCCACCGTCACCGCCTCAACGATCTGGCTGACCGGCTCGGCAAGGCTTTCCGCTATCTGGCGCTGGGTGACGACAACCTCGCGCGGCACCCCGTTCATCAGGTCGCGGCCCTTGACCTCCCGCCACGGCCCGTCGCCCTCCCAATCCTCCGGCGGACGGGCGGCGCCGACCTCGAGCTTGATCTTCTCGGCCGAGCTCTCGCCGATCAGCAGGTTATGGTTGCGCCGTATGTAGGAAATGATCGCCTCGTCCATCTTGTCGCCCCCGACCCGCACCGAGCGCGCATAGACGATGCCGCCGAGCGAGATCACCGCGACCTCCGTGGTGCCGCCCCCGATGTCGACGATCATCGACCCCGACGGCTCCGTCACCGGCAGGCCGGCGCCGATCGCGGCCGCCATCGGCTCCTCGATGAGTTGCACGCGCCGCGCGCCCGCACTCTCGGCACTCTCCTGGATCGCCCGCCGCTCGACGGCCGTGGCGCCGTAGCGGTCCTCGCACCGCCCGACGTAGGTGCGG